>JACDAE010000527.1 GCA_013695595.1 Ktedonobacteraceae bacterium
GGTCCACACTCATCGTTGGCTCAAAGGTACGATCGATCGCCCATTGCTTGGCTACTTCTTCGGGGCCACTCCAGAAGCCAACTGCAATGCCTGCAAGATAGGCGGCTCCAAGCGCCGTTGTTTCCGCAACCTTTGGTCGCTGCACCGGTACACCGAGAATATCGGCCTGGAACTGCATCAGCAGATTGTTTACCACCGCTCCACCGTCTACACGCAACGTTTTCAGGTCTACTTGGCTATCGGCAATCATCGCTTCAAGCACATCACGCGTCTGGTAACACATAGACTCAAGCGTCGCACGCGCAATATGTCCAATCGAGGACCCACGCGTGAGGCCGATAATCGTGCCGCGAGCATGGGAATCCCAGTACGGCGCACCCAGACCCACAAAGGCTGGCACCAGGTAAACACCGCCGTTATCTGGCTCACCCGCCGCCAACGCTTCCACATCGACGCTGTTCTTAATCGCCTTCAATCCATCGCGCAGCCACTGCACAGCAGCACCGGTGACAAAGATGCTTCCTTCCAGGGCATAGGTGAGTTGTGGATGCTCCGGATTCCCCAGTCCCCATGCCAGTGTGGTGAGTAGTCCATTCTGCGAAGGCACGCCCTTGCTGCCGGTATTCATGAGCATGAAGCAGCCCGTACCATAGGTATTTTTCGCCATGCCAACTTCGTAGCAGGCCTGTCCAAATGTCGCGGCCTGTTGATCGCCCGCATCGCCCGCCATGGGAATTGGTGCACCAAAGAACTCCGCATCGGTCTCGCCGAAAATGCCACTGGAAGGTAAAACTTTGGGCAGCATTGAACGCGGAATACCAAATTCTTTCAGGATAACATCATCCCACGTGCCGTTGTAGATGTTAAAAAGCAATGTGCGCGAAGCATTGGAATAGTCCGTTACATGCACGCGGCCCTTGGAAAGGCGCCACATCAAGAACGTATCGACATTGCCAAAGAGCAGATCGCCCGCATCAGCCTTTTCGCGTGCGCCCGGCACATTATCCAGAATCCACTTCACCTTGGTACCAGAGAAGTAGGCATCCGTCACCAACCCTGTACGTGCACGAAGCTCTTTGTCAAACCCTTTCGCGATCAATTCCTCACAAATAGGAACAGTCAAACGGCTCTGCCAGACAATGGCATTAAACACTGCCTTGCCAGTATTTTTGTCCCAGACGAGCGCCGTCTCACGCTGATTGGTAATACCCAAAGCGGCTATATCGGAAACCGATGCGCCCGCCTTCTTAATAACCTCTCGCGCGACATTCAACTGGCTTGACCAGATCGCTTCTGGATCATGCTCAACCAGGCCCGGAGATGGGTAAATCTGAGGAAACTCCTGTTGTGCAACACTGACAATTGCACCATCATGATCGAAAAGAATTGCACGTGAACTCGTTGTTCCTTGATCCAATGCGAGGATATACTTTGCCATAGTTAGCCCTCTTTCTGCTGGACGCACTCTCTGCGCCTTGCTAAACGACGACGTACCTGGTAAAGACTGGCTACAATGCCGATCTTTAGGAGAAAAAATACATGCGTATAGAAGCCTATGCAGAAAATAACCTGCACAGGAGGGATTTGTCAATCAGAACTATTTCGCTGGTTTCTTTATGATAACCACAAATCTGGTTTCGCTGCTGTTACAGCCACCGCTCCAGCACGCAAGGTCTCCTCCACCTGCCGAGACGTGGAAATTAATCCAGATCCTATAAAAGGTAAAGGTAGATATCTCAATAGATCAGTTGGTAAAGAAGGAATTACAAGCGCGGGCGAAAGATCAAGCATATCAACATAGCTCGTATCTACGGACTCCACAGCAGTTTCAAGCCCGGTCGAATCTACCGCGAAGATGCGCTGGATCGTCTCAAGGCCGACGCTCTTGCCCAGAGACAAAATCTTAGGATGGTTGGATACGATGCCCGCAATATGCAAATGCTTGATGAGATAAGAAAGGCCCACAGCATCGGGATAAATACCATCCATGTGGTCAACATTAACAAATACAGTATACCCGCGTTGCTGTGCCACTTCCATAAGAGTTACAAAATCAAAGAGATTGCAGTGCCGTAATAGAATAGCTCTCCCGCGCGAATGCTCTAATAATTGCGTAAATTGCACTCGATTTTCGACAACAGGTATGACCTTGTACTGTAACTGAAGAGCAGTTAAAGATCTGCAGAATTGTGTAACCATATGATACCCCTTGCTCTAACAGAAAAAACAAAAAAGCCCTAAGCCTCCTCAGGATGGCTCAGGACTTTTCATTTCACTGTCCCTAGCACAGATGAAGTTGTTTTTTTTGCAGAATCTTCACGTGTGACACAAAATACTAAGCGGGTTTTCCACTCCTTCGTGTAATATGCACAAAATATGAGGTGGAACTTCTACGAACAACTTTGTTACGAGTTCCCGACTATGCAAGAGTCTGGAGTTGTCATATAATGATGATACTTAACTTCAGACCCTTTTGTCAAGGGTCTAACGATCATTGCTCAAATATTTGTTACAAATGTCTCGCCAATGGAAAATAGTATGATTAAACAAGAGTTTCTTCGCCTGGCACGCATGTACCCGGTCGCCGCTGCAATTAAATCGCATGAAGATATGGAAATTGCATTATCTAGTGATGCAATCCTTCTATTTATACTCAAAAGTGATGGCCTGGACCTTGCATCATTTATTGCGCGGGCTCATCAACAAGGCAAAGGCGTCATCGTGCATATCGATCTCGTAAGTGGTGTGGGCAAGGATCGTCCTGGCATCCAATATCTGCGCCAGAATGGGGTAGATGCGATTATTACGAGCCGCTCCACCCTGGTCGCAGCTGGACGCGCGGAAGGATTGACAACTATCCAGCGCCTGCTCCTCATCGATGATGCCTCATTGGAAAGTGGCGTCAAAACCATTGCTCGCGCCCAACCAGATATCGTTGAAGTTCTGCCCGGCATTATTTTTCCAGAGGTCGCTACTAAACTTCACAAAGCCCTACCTGGACCATTTATCGCCGGCGGCTTCATTCGGACCAGAGATGATGTGACACGTATGCAAAAGGCCGGTGAAATTCTGTGCAGCAGTAGTGCATACCCTCTCTGGACACGCCAGACGAAAGCGTAAAGCACAATCCATCTTTTATGCCGGTTTCCGTCCACTTACCACAAAGCCACCCACACGCGCGAAAAACTGCTGTTCTTGTTCCGCCTGTTCCAGGGCTTGCCAGAAGCACATGAGTTCTTCCTCTAAAATGGAACCCGCCGCCTGGGCGCGCTGCAACATACCACGAAAGGCAATTTGAAAAAAGGCGTAGTCGAGGGGCATCTGTCGTCCCTCAACCCAGATATTTCTCAGCCCCGCCTGCTGAAAGAGTCTCGGCATCTGTCGCCCTATCCATCCCTGTACCATCTGATCACACGCAGCATGAATCACCTTGCGGGCCAGAGCACGGTCGGGAATATCGATGGCGATCAGATCCATATCGCCATCGGCGGCGACAACCCGCCCACCTGGCCGTATGACCCGCACCATTTCGGCCACCGCCAGTTTTGGTTCGCGCAAATGCCCTAAGACACGTGATGCCTGGCATCCATCAAAGCTCGCGTCAGCGAAGGGCAATTGTGTGGCATCGGCGAGCACATATTCGACGGGAAGTTGCGCCTGGGCCGCACGGGCACGAGCTTCTTGCACCATTGTTTCGCTGCTGTCGATACCGATCACTCGACCCTGTAGGCCAACCGCTTGCGCCAGGTCCAGGGCGTCCTGACCAGTGCCACAGCCGATATCCAGGATCGTTGCACCTTTCTGAACGGCGAGTTGCTCCATGATTATTTGCTTGTAGCTCTGCGCGGTTGGCTGCGCGTGCGATGTATCCATGAATTGGGCGAAGAATGCGGGATTTGGTGTATGGTCAACAGAGTGAAATTGCGTCACGTCATCAGGAGACTGCTTCATAGGATGCCTTTCTGTGAAACTCCCATCCTTTTCCCATCGGATCTGGGACGAGAGGAAACCTTTAGGGGAGATTTGCTTTAAGCATTGGGCAAAAGATACCCATTGGGAAGAGCATACACTCTCATGTAAGATGAGAGTCAAGAGAAAAACGTACCCTTTTCAGAAAAGTATCAACTATCCTACTCTGGCAAGGTAAGGAATTGCTGGGCCTCCGCCTTCCGAGGGAAACGTTGGGATCGCGGGTAGGGGCGTTACCTTACGTACGCCCAATACCGTTGAGATAAAAAGTGAGATGGATACAAACCGGGCGGAGGCCAGCTCACGCCCCTACGCCAATGGAAACTTTCTCGGTATTTAAGCAGGATTGAGCGCCCACACACGTGCGTTGGTAAAGACCGCTTCTGTAAGAGTGTGCAGGTTCCACGACTTGACCAGCACCCCGATCTGCCCCAACCCATAGCTGGTATCCTGTATGCTATCAACCAGTTGTCTGTTCACATAAAAATTCATGGCTCCGCCTTTTGCCCACACAGAGATGAGGTTATCATTGTTGAGGTTCATTAAGATATATTGGGAACTCGCATCTTTCAAGATTGGATTTTGTTCTGGCGTCGGCGTAACATTGGCCCCTGGATCGCCCATATACTTGACTATACGATAACGTCCATCCTTACACACAACAAAATAGTAAAACTGATCTCCATGACCGCGAAATGTGATCCCTCCACAATCACCTGCCAGGAGCTTCATATGCACTTCATAGGCAAAATCGCTAAAGTTGGTGCGATTAGTAATACAGGGATGAAACAATACATCGTAATTCTCATCTCCATTGACGCTCGCATCCAATCCTCCATTTTTGAAGACGCAATTTCCGTTCGCGATCGGTAGCCCGGTCTTTCCAATTGGCAACCACTTATATCCTTCACTATTATCTTTCATGGGATCAAAAAGGACCAGTTGCCCATTCCCAGGAAAATAGCTGGGATAAGGGTTATCCTGAACGGCGGCCACGGTAGACTGGGCTTGCACTGTGGCTGTACTTGCAACCCTTGCAGTCTTCGTCGCAGCGGTCTCAGATAACAGCGCCGTTTTCGTCGCAGTTCTATCTCTTGCAGTGACGGTTGCTACTTCATGCATACCGCTCAAAGCATTGGTTTGCATCTGATGGATCGTGACAGAACATAATGCACCAGCTCCAAATAATACGACGAGAAACAAAGATATGATAGACCTTGATTTAGTACGGTTACCTTGACGATACGTATGGTCAGCAGCTATAGTAGGTGGTACTGATGGCACATCCTTGTATGCCATCGTTTTAGATAAAGGGAAAATAGGGACGGTCGGCGCGAGATGGTCAACCGTTGGAAGAATGGTTTCCTCAAGAGATGGCTGGAGCGCAACCGTCAGGATCAATGCTCCCCTTGGGCCATCATATGTGGTGGGATATCCGTAGCTTTCTATACGGATAATCTGGCCCTGGTACGTCCCCGCTGGTATCGGGACAGGTACTTTACGTCCATCGGGAAGCAGTATCAGGCGATTCGCTCCTCTCTGGGCCTCTAACGCACTTACGGTTATGGTTTGCTGAATATTGCCGCTGTTGAGTACCGCACGTCGGAATGCATGCGCAAAGGTCGATATAGATGCAAAACGATCCTGGGGATTCTTCGCCAGAGCACGTAGTATAACTTCATCTATTTCGCGTGGAATAGTGGGATTGAGCGTGCTGGGCGCTGCTGGGCGCGTATGCATATGCTGATACCACCACTGCATTTGCTGGTATCCTCGACCATGAAAGGGATGACGACCCGTCAAAAGTTCATATGCCATCATCGCCAATGCATACTGATCCGTAGCGGGTACCGGATGACCCTCCCATTGTTCGGGTGCCATATAAGATGGGGTGCCACGAATAACCTGGCTTTCACTGGTCAGCCTCATCACCTTAGCTACCCCAAAGTCGGCCAGTTGCAGGTTAAGCTGACTGAGATGGTCCGCATGTTCGCGTACAAGAAAATTAGACGGCTTCACATCCTTGTGAATAATCTGCCGGTCATGTGCATGCTGGAGCGCCTCGGCTGCCTGGCGTATCACACGCTCAACGCCCGCCAATGGCAAACCACCCCCTCTTGTATGAACCTGCAACCAATCGGCAAACGAGCCTTCGGGACGCAATGGCATGACCATATACATCACTTTGATGCCGTTAATATATTCATCTCCAGATTCGTAGAGCGGGAGAATGTGACTATGATCAAGCTGCGCAATCGCAATCGCTTCGCGCAAAAAAAGATGGGTGGCCTCCTGCATCGCGGCCTGATCGCTCGCATGCGCGAAATCAGTCCGAATGACCTTGATAGCTACCTGCCGCTGTAAGCTCATATCATCCGCCTGATAAACCTGCCCCATGCCACCCTGCTTCAATAAACGTCTCAGGCGATAATGGCTACATTGTTGTCCTTCTAGCAACATCATTTTCCCCTTTTAGAACAAAAGTACGCAATACCTTCTACAAATCCTTATCGAACAATATGATAATTACTAGAATGCACAGGTAAGAATATAGACGGATAGAGAGGACATTTTTCAAAACGGTTGGGTACACTTCTTAGCGAGAGATGGCGTCAAGTGTTATACAATGTAGAGCAAAGGCTTATCCAAAAGCTCCCCTGAAGTGGCCTGCCAACTGAAACATGAAAGGGATTGTATGGAGAAAAAACAGGATCAGCGCTCGCCAGCGTTCAGAATCCATTGGAGCTGGCTTCAGTTACCGATACTCGCCCTACTGTTGATTATAAGTATCATCTGGCTCACTATTCAGCAGGGGAACCTGGCGCTTCAGGCAGAACAACAGCAACATACTACCGCTCTTCTGATCGCGCTAAACCAGCAACAGGAGGTTTTACTTAACAACTATATCGATGCTATTTCTGATTTGATGGTGCACGATAAGCTCTTCACCGCTAAACCAGCTGATCCTGTCACAGTCATTGCTGAGACACGCACACAAGAAGTCCTGAACAGGCTCGATGCGCATCGAAAAGCCACACTTATGAGTTTTCTCTACGGCACAAAGCTTATCGGCAATGATTATCATATTATCAGTATGGTCGGTGCGGACCTGCACAATGCCGATCTGCACAATATTGATCTGAGAGATACCTATTTAATCGGCGCGAATCTCTCAGGAGCCAATCTGCAAGGAGCAAATTTAAACTTCGCCACCATGAGTTATGTAAATCTTAATGGCGCGAATCTTACCAGAGCTACCCTGGCTGGCAGCGATCTGCATTCCGTCGATCTAACCGGAGCCAACCTGAGCAAAGCCAACTTGAAGGATGCATTTGATCTGGGAGATACGCTCCTCACAAAAGCAAAATCGCTTGCCGGCACCACGATGCCCGATGGCACAATTCATTCTTAGAACAGATCTTATTTTTAGCTATAGAGGAGTATTCAGACGTGGAAGATGGCAACACAGATATCCAGCCGCCTATCGATAAAGAACCTTTGCTTGATCAGTCAAGCCCAAAACACAAGCATTTTCATGACTCAGAAGACTTTCTCGCAGCTTTTTCCAGCTATTGGTTGGAGTCGGCTGATACCATCATCTACGCCATTGTTGGCACATCCTTCTTGCTGGGAGCACTCTGCGCACTGATCTACAGTTTCTGGGACTTTGCCGTTGAGATGACAACCGCCCTCGCCAAACACGACATCACAGGCATAGCACCCGTCATCATCCAGTTTGTCTCTGACCTTCTGCTGGTCCTTATCATTATGGAGGTATTGGGCACAGTTCTTCACTATCTTAAAGCACACGCAACATCTTTGCGTCCGTTTCTCTTCATCGGCATCGTTTCCGCCACACGTAGTATTCTCTCCATCGGTGCGCGGCTCTCCATTGACGGGAACAAGGTAGAGCCGGCTGAATTTACGCGTGCCATGATAGAGTTGGGTGTAAGTGCCGCCGTCGTTCTGGCCCTGGGCGTTACGATCAAGCTGCTTGGCAAACAAATCGAAGATAACGCCTCGGGAACGTGATGTTCTATGGCTTCAGCACGACTTTGATGCATTCATCCTCTTTGTGCTTGAAGATGTCGTATGCATGAGGTGCTTCGTCCAGGCTCATGCTATGGGTGATAACAAAAGATGGGTCAATCTCGCCATTTTCGATACGTTCGAGTAAGGGGTGCAGGTAGCGATGCACGTGCGTCTGCCCCATCTTGAAGGTCAATCCCTTGGCAAAAGCAGCTCCAAATGGAAGCTTATCCAGTAAACCTCCGTAGACGCCTGGGATAGAGACCGTGCCGCCTTTCCGACATGCCTGCATCGCCTGCCTGAGTACATGTGGGCGATCAGTCGTCATACGAGCCTTCTGACGTGCATTATCATAGACGAGATCCACGCCGGTTCCGTGTGCCTCCAGACCAACCGCATCGATACAGGCATCGGGTCCATTCCCGCCGGTCATCTGCTTGAGTTCCTCGATAACATCGGTTCCTTCAAAATTGATGACCTCGGCGTGACCTTGCTCCTGCGCCATCTTCAAGCGCTCAGGGACGCGATCAATGGCAATGACTCGTTCGGCACCTAAGAGATAGGCGCTCTTAATTGCAAACTGGCCCACAGGTCCGCAGCCCCATACGGCCACAATATCCCCGCGTTGAATATTGCAATTCTCCGCCGCCATATACCCTGTAGGGAAGATGTCTGAAAGGAAGAGTACCTGCTCATCGGTCAGACCAGCGGGCACCTTAATTGGGCCAACATCGGCATAAGGAACACGTACATATTCTGCCTGCCCCCCTGCATACCCGCCATAGATGTGAGAATAGCCATAGAGGCCCGATGCCGAAAAACCATACATCGCTTCCGCCAGCCATGCATTGGGATTCGAATTGTCACACAACGACCATAGCCCCTTCTCACAATAAAAACAGCGTCCACAGGCAATGGTGAATGGAACAACGACGCGATCACCTTTTTTAAGATTTTCGACGCTGGCTCCAACATCAACAACTTCACCCATAAACTCATGCCCGATGATATCCCCCTTCTTCATCGTGGGAATATATCCATCATAAAGATGCAGATCTGAACCACAGATCGCCGTCGTCGTAATTTTTATAATGGCATCACGTGGATTAATGATCTCAGGATCTGGAACATTCTCGACACGTACTTTGTGAGCGCCATACCAACATAATGCTTTCATGCGACTAGCTCCTTATTTTCTACCCTTACCTGTCGGTTGTCCTTTAACAGTCGCAACCTCGCCCGCTTCCATAACTTCCTTGAAACAGCGCAAGGTCTCCAGCGTCTCATGGTCATCAATCATGCTAAAACGCTTGCTCAGGTTACTCCAGAAAGGTCCCTGAGGGGAATAATAATCGAGAGTCAACGTCACAATGCTCCCATGTCCATCCGGGGTAGCCTCAAAGTGTATTTTGCCTGCATTTGCCGTGGTTGGATTGCCATGCACATGCCACGCAATTCCCCTGCCCGGCAGATCTTCTAAAAGTTCGGCGTTCCACTCGACTGTGTGTCCAGAAGCAGTCTGTGCGGCCCAATGGGAAGTACGTTCGCCCGTTTTCGTCACGGTATCAATGTTTTGCATATATAAGGGAGCTTTTTCGATGTCGTACCAGAATTCATAAAGCTCTTCAGGTGAACGTTGAATGGTTAGCGAACGTTGTACGCGGAAGCCTTTCTTACCAGGTATCTCGGTCACCGTCTCGCCCCGCCGCCGTTGCGCCGTATTAATATTGAGTCCCTGATACGCGAAACTATGACCCGTCACACCACGATACAGCAACCCTCCACCGAATAATCCAAACACAGCGCCAGGCCAGTCAAAACGTGCAATTCCATAGGCGAGCAATGCACCTCCACCAATAGCTGATACCCAACGCTCGATCATCCCTACATTCTCGCTGCTCAGCGTTTGCTTAACAGGTGAATATTTATCTGTTCTCTCTTGCGCAGTTGTTACACTTCGAACCATAGGTCACCCTTTCATTCATTTTGTGAAAAGAAGATTTCAACAGTGTAATCACGAAATGAGATGAAGACTGGTTTCGTATGAGCAAGAATACGCATCACATCGCTTCCTCGAAACGTATGAAATCTGATAGGGCACCCACCCCGACGCCAAAGGGAACGCAATGAAGATTGAAAGAGCATTACTCTGGTTCATGAATTATGTGCAGCATCATTAAGGTTAGCAGGTGGACGGAAATCGCCGGGACGACTGGGATAACGCTCCAGCCCTGCACCAGGACCCAGTTCCTCTGTAGGAAGTGAGAGGCGGGTTGCCTTCTCTTGTAACACGAGAGCAATCAGGTCAACGATCTGATTAAGTGAAAGGACAGCCGTGTTTACGGTAATATCATACAAAACCGCATCTTCGGAATTTTGATGATACGCAGTCTGCAAGTACCGCATACGATCCTGATCTTTTATCTGAATGCGTGTGCGTGCATCATCGCGGTTAATATTCTCACGGCGCATTACATAAGCAATTCGCTGCTCAAGCGGTGCGACTATGCGGACATGCAACACGTCACGGTGTTGACCTAACAAAACCTGGGAACCACGACCAACGATGACCACATGCTCACTGGCAATAGATCCTTCAACAACGCGCTTGAGCGCTTCTTGATAGTTCGGAGCATTCACCATCACAGGAAGGGGGGCGACCGCGAAAATGGTGGGTTGAATCGCCTGCAAACTGCTCAAAATACGCGAAGCTACACCCTCCGCGTATTCATCCCGCTCCTCAGCTTCTTCCACACTGACACCCAATTCCTGGGCTACACGCACGACAATTTCATGATCAACCAGTTGCCATTGCAGACGCTTCGCCAGACGCTGCGCAACTTCGCCACCTCCACTTCCATACTCACGCGAGATGGTGATAGCACGCATTTGAGAAATGTTATTGAGATCCTGCGCCATGATTTTTTACCTTTCTACTCATGCTCCTTATCACGAAACGCTTTGATCTGCATACAATGATCGTTTGTATGCTTATAGAAAATAGTGATCTGATCAGCAAGACAGCGCTCGTTGCTCCAGGGGATTGTTCCTGCCTGTGTGATCTTCTCCGCTGGAATCTTTGCCAGCAAGTCGCTCGATTGCAATTGGGTTTCGTTGTACTCATCAATGATCTGCTGAGCCGTGTGATACTGGCGTGCCTCTGCTTCACTGGTATTAAATTCTGCTCGCTGATTGACAAATTTATCTATATAGGGTGTTGGTGTATCATTCACCAATGTATTGAGAAGATCTACGAGCAGGTGTTCGTAGACGGCTAGATGGGCAACAGTATCTTTGACTGACCAATCCCCACAGGCTCCTGGGGTGTCCCATTGATCCTCTGGGAAATCTTCGACGGTCTGGAGAACGAGCATATGACTCTGTTCTAGCAACGCTGCTGCATTCATACATTTTCCTTCTTTTCTAGTCTAGATACCCTTAAGGGCTATAGTTGATGCGATCCTAACATCTTACAATAGTTTACACGGTCCCGTCCGCAAAAAAGATGAAGCAACCAGCGCTATGTCTTAACAGGATGGTGTCTGGAGGTCGCTTGTATAATCCGAGACTTGCCATGTTCCATTTGCACCTTTGTGGACCGTCAGATACAACCTGTACGCCTGCGCCAATTTTGTGCGTGTAAGCGTGAAACTGTATTTCTCCGTTCCATTCTGAATCTGTGGATTACTATCCTGTGTGTATTGTGTGATCTTCCCATCACAACGATCAAAGAGCTGCCCCTGCGCTAAAAATGTACCAGAAGAGACCTGTTTCGCCAGCGCCGGGTCAAAATCATTATACGCCTGGGCATAGCTCTGATGTGAGAGTGCCTGTAGGAAATTGTTTGCCTCGGCCACCGCAGCGGCAGTCCCCGGTCCCGCATTGGAGGACGTGAATGTATTGTAGAGACGAAACGCACCAAAACCCAGGCCACACAGCAACAACGACACGAGAATAATAGTAAACGCTAAAACACGAAAACTCCATTTGACTACACTCCGTGCATGTTTTTTTACACGCGGTGCACCATACTCACGAAGCGGAGTTACCAGATTACTTGCCGCTGCCATTTGCACGGGAGGGGGTGTAGCCCGGTTGGCTGGTATCGCGTTCCCTGAAAATCCTGGCATGGGCGTAGGTGGTACCTGGTTGACCGGTGTTGCGTTCCCTGAAAATCCTGGCATGGGAGCAGAAGCCTGGCTGATCGGTGTTGTGTTCCCTGAAAATCCTGGCTGCTGAACATATGCTCCCTTCCCCGACGGATGAGGGGTAGCATAAATAGTGTCTGCAAGCGGCGGAGTTAGTCTGAGGCTGTTCTGATACGCCTGCTCTAAGGCATCAGCAAAGTCTTGCACGCGAGCAAAACGCTCATGAGGATCCTTATCCAACGCCTTGAAAATGACACGCTCGATCTCCGGAGGAACAACGACGTAATTATGCATAGGCGGCGGTGCGGCAGAAAGATGCTGCGTCACGACCTCCATATATGATCCCGTAAAAGGGCGAGCACCACAGAGCCACTCATAGACAACAACCGCCAACGCATATTGATCGCTAGCCGGGCGCGTTTTACCCTGAAGCTGCTCTGGAGCCATGTACGCCATCGTTCCCATAATGGTATCTTCTGTACTCTGTGAGAGTGATGTCTCCGCAATGAGCGCAATGCCAAAATCGCTCAGAAGAAGTTCGCCGTTTGGTCCAATCAACATATTCTCAGGCTTTACATCCCGATGAATCAGCCGTCGATCATGGGCATACTGCAATGCGGATGCGATTTGCTTCACATAAGAAACAACTGTCGCAAGAGGAAGACGTGTCCCCTTAGGATGACGATGGCCCAATGTACCATCAGGTGCATAATCCATAACCAGGAGAGGCGTGTACTGATCTACATCAAAGTCTAATACACGGATAATATGCGGGTGGATCAGATGTGCGATAGTCTGCGCTTCTATACGGAACCGTTCAATATCATCATTTGCTAGTTGTGTGTGCAATACTTTGATCGCTGCAAATGTCTTGAGATAGATATGTTCACCAAGATAGACATCGGCAAATCCACCATGTCCCAATAATTTACTTAATCGATAATTTCCAATGGCTTGACCTGAACGATCGACCATAATACAAGTACTAACTTTCTTAATTAATGACTGAAGATCTGTCTGAATGTCTCAGACACACAGGTTTCCGTAACGTATGAAAGAGGGAAATGTGCAATGCTGCAATCTATTGCCCCTTTGTAGTACGTGAGACAAGGGCAATGCGTTTCGTTACAGCGATGGTAAAAACGATTGAATGAGGGTATATATAGTAAAGTTGATTGGCCTGCAATGCTCTTCAGGCCACTAGCCAGCGCCTATCAACTACACTCCTGTATTTGTAAAATAGTGAGCAAAGAATGATAGAACTCGTTGCTCATATTCTGCGGTATGGGCTTTAATTGCTCCCACATGGCCTCCACTAGGGGCGATCCATTGCTGTTTGGGCGCTTTTGCCGCCATATATAATTGATGTTCGCCTGACAGAGGAGTAGTTGCATTGTGATCATCAGCCGAATGAATGAGGAATATAGCGCGTGGCGCAATCTGGGCGATCACGGCAAGGGGGCGGCTATCGGCAAGATGTGCACCGATAAGCTGATCGACAAGTGCTGGTTCATAGGGCAGAAGCGGCAAGGTGAAGGGCGCTCTGGAGATGTTCCCCATGTGCTCAATCTGGGCGCTTTCATCCACCCAGGCGCTATCGGCAACGGTCGCGGCGATGGCTGGCTCGCGTGCCGCTGCCATCAAGGCAATGCCCGCGCCCAACGAGATACCCAGCAACCCATAACGTTTTTCCGTAAGATCTGTACGACCATTGAGGTAGTGGACGGCACCGGATACATCATCTGGTTCCCGTGCCCCCAAGGCAATCCCCCAGCCAGCACTGGCCCCACTGCCACGGCTATCGTAGAGCAAAACGTTGTAACCACCTTTGTACAAGAAACGTGCATAAGGCAGCATCTCGAAACGCGAACCCTTGAAACCATGGACAAGAATAATCGTCGGTGCATGCACCGATGCAACAGCTAACCAACCATATAGAAGCACGCCGTCAGTAGCATGAAACTGGACCTCCTGCACTGGAATTCCTGCTAGAGAAGTCGCAGGGGCTGAACGTCCCGTTCTATTCATAACCAGAGTAACCGCTCGTACTGCGGGAAGCAGTACCCAGATAAGAAGGACCAATGCGACAAGGGGTAGAAGAATGCGACGATATCTAGAAAGTGCCGAGAAAAAACTTTTTGTTGGAGCAGTAGAGGAGGTTACGCTGGCAGGATTCTCATTTATCAATTGTTATTTTACCTTTCTCATGGCATAGTTTTTTCTCCTGTAGGGAGCCATTTATTATCCGTGTGGGCATGCAATGACATTTGACAGAGTAGTAGGGCGTGTGATCAGGGATAGAACCTGGTTTCACGTAAGATCAGCAAATTGACAGTGTTGTGAAAAAGACCCCTCGACAACTATCCCACCAATGGAGCATACTAAAAGGGTAGACCAATATTATGTATAGGCAAAAAGATATACGTAACTACTTTCATGGTGGTTGCATTATCAGGCAAAAATGGAGCAAAACGATTTATGAGCTTTCCAGCATATCCTCAAACTGACCGTCAGAAGCAGATTGTAACTATAGCGCAGGAGCATGCCGAGGTATTTGCGCGCCGAGCAGCCGAATACGATTGGGCAAGCGAATTCCCTTTTGAGAACTATACCGATCTGCAAAAGAGTGGCTATCTGGCTCTGACCGCCCCACGTGAATACGGGGGCTGGGGAGCGGATGTACTTGAGGTCACGCTAGCACAGTACTATCTGGGGCAGGGATGTGCTTCAACATCGCTCGTCATGGCTATGCACCTGACACACATTGCGCGTATGAATGAGGGATTGAAGGGCCATGATGCACACAATGAGGTCTTTGAGCGTATCTGCCGGGCAGTCGTGGAAGATGGTGCGGTGCTGAACACGGCGGTCAGCGAACCTGCAACAGGCAGTCCGAGCCGTGGTGGCCGCCCATCAACAACCGCACGCCGTCAACCGGACGGCTCATGGCTAATTAACGGACGCAAAACCTATACAACGGGCAGCTCAGTCCTGAAACTCATCCCGGTCGGATGTAGTATCGTCGATGAAGCGAACGGCCAGTTGCCGCCTCTAACGGCTGAGCGCGGCTCATTTCTCGTCTATGGTGGTGCCCCTGGCGTCCACATCGAACAGACATGGAACTCCCTCGCTATGCGCTTATCGGGCAGCAATGACCTGATCTTAGAGGACGTGCACGTTGAACCCTGGGCGTATATGGATGCAAGCATGCCGATTAAACCTGGTACGCTAGAAGAGCAGCAACGCCATGCCGCCTGGGGCCTGCCCATTGCAGCGTTATACCTGGGCATTGCTCAGGCAGCTCGTAACGAGGCCATCCAGTTCGCGCAGCGCCGTCGCCCCAACTCGCTCGACCGCTCGATCGCCAGCGTCCCCCATATTCAGGAGAAAGTAGGCAGAATAGAACTGGCGTTATTGCAAGGCAACGCGGTCCTCTTTGGCCTTGCCGCACAATCTATCGCCGATCCCACCAGTATATCCGTCAGCCAGTTTGCCGCCGCCAAATACCTGGCAACCAATTTAGCCATTGAGATCACCGATCTGGCGATGCGCGTCGTAGGCGGTGCCAGCCTCGCCATCAGCGGCTCCATGCAGCGTCACTATCGCGATATACGCGCCGGCCTGCACCATCCCCCGATGGATGATGTGACGTTGGGGATGTTGGCAAAGGATGCATTGGAGATATAAATGCCCTTTAAATTTTTGATGTAGATATTGATACAATGGACCGAGTACCGATCACTGTAGGGC
>JACDAE010000529.1 GCA_013695595.1 Ktedonobacteraceae bacterium
CCACCCAGCCACACCGCCCCTTACCCCTACTGCCGAGGTTATTCGCGGTGTTGCGCGTCTGGTTCCTACATGGATTTGTCCTTCTTTTCCAGGCGCAAGGCCTGCATAAAGAGGATAAGTACAGGTCCCAGCAGTGCTCCGGCGGTGAGCAACGCGGCCCGAATTGAGATCAGTGTACCGATGACTCCGACGATTGGTCCTCCGACGATCTGGCCTATCGCATCAAGTTGGCCGCTCATTGAGATGATGGTGGCGCGTACTTTCGCGTCACTGTTCTGTGTGAGCCAGGTTGAGTAGATGGGGTTGACCGTGCCGCGTAACACCGCATAGGCACCGTAGCTGATCAGGGCCAGGGCGAAGTTTCCTGCCAGGGCAAAGGTCAGGATACAGGCGATCTGAACAACATTCAAAATCAACAAGAGGCGCGGGATTGTGCCTTTTACATCTCCTTTGAAGCGGCGTTGCACCAGTTCAATGAAGATGATACCCGCGATCATCACTCCTCCACGTATGACTGCGAACCAGGTCACCGGGTTAAGCGGTCCCAGGGTTGGCAACGTGAAGTTCGTGACGATGTGAGCCGTCCAGAGGCGGTCTAATCCTTCGCTGGACAGACCCCAGAGGACGGGTATTACAACAATGGTCAAGAGCAAAGGACTGGCACGCACCAGGCGGCCCCCATTGCGGAACGTCTTGCCTATACTGCTCCAGGTTGGACGTGCGCTATCGTCGGCACTTTGTTGGTCGTAATGTTCCGGCATAAAGAAGAGCAGGCATACAGCCATTATCATGAACAAGATGCCGCCGAGTATGATGGGGAGGTTGAGGCGTATACTTGCCAGTGCCACGCTGATCACAGCCCCTATCAGTGCGCCTACCTGACCGATCTGTGAGCCGCGCATGTATGCCCGTCCAACGTTGTCTTCGCCCACTTCATCTGCGATCCAGGCTTCCTCTGCCCCTGAGATGAAGCTTGAACCAATGCCCCAGCCCAGTTGAGAGAGCAGGATCGCACCAAATTGTGGGATCGATCCTTCCAGCACGAAACCAGCTCCTGTGAGAAAGATGCCGATTATAATAGACCAGCGGCGACTAAACACATCGGCCAGCACGCCCGTTGGGACCTGTGATAGAAATGCTGCGATCTCCAGCATTGTTCCCACCAGGACGAGTTGCAGCGGATTTAAGTGTGCCACCTCCACCTGGTAGACCATATTGACAGTGATGATTGTGTAAAAGAAGAGCGAAAACAGTCCCTGGATCAGTAGGTATGTCACGTACGCATCGCGATGTCGCATTGTATCCTCGCATTTCTTGTGTGTTTGCAGACAGCATAAGGCGCTGCAAAAGACATGAATAAAAAGAAGGAATGGTGCGTTTTGAGGGGAGCGCGTGCGAACGGAGACAGCAGAAAGAAGCCTGGATGAGAGGCAAAAAACCCTTACATCGGTCTGACTACCGTTGTTGGGTTATTCCTTGCTGGTAGCCAGGCGGGTAGAGATGCTCTCGTTCGCCGTGCTGATCGCCAGTAGGATTCTCATATGTTCTATACCTCTTTGCTGAAAATGTGTTGCAGGATGTTACGGTTGATGCTTTGATCTGCGCTATGTCCTGTTGTGTTTATTATACATGATGTGGTTAAATATTGCGAGGGTTTCATGAAAATTGCTTGATCTATTATTTATTTATTGATAGAAGGTGGGCGTCCGCGCTTCTTTTTGCCTTGTTCTGCTTCTGTTTTATACTGTGCGATGGCTTGTGGAGTGCTGTACCATCGTCCACCGCGTTTGACGGCATCGATGCGTCCCTGACGCGCCAGCCAGCTTAGATATTCTAAAGGATAGCCAGAGTCGTCGACTAATTCGCGTAAGAGTTGATAGCCAGGAACGGTGGCACAAGCTTCTAGATAGAGATCGAGGCCACCTTCGACAGACTGGCCGATGAGATTCAAGAGAGGGCCATAATTGCCTGTGTTTGCGGTCATCAGACCATGAATGTAGCGTGTGCGCCAATCATTGAGCAATAAGGCTGGTGGATAGCCTTCTTGCATAAGCATCAGATTGAGAAGCAAGCGCCCCACTCTGCCATTTCCATCCTCGAAACCATGTACTGCTTCAAAACCATGATGGGCAATTCCGGCCCGTATGACTGGATCATATTCTAATCCCGCGCCATTGATCCAGGCCAACCATTCACGCATCAGTTTCTCTACCTGATGAGCTGGGGGAGGCGTCATATTCGAGCCACGAATGTAAACGGGAACGGTACGAAAACGTCCCTTTGATGCTAAGATTTTATCCATAACAAGACTGTGGAGGGTGAGAATAGTGTCACGAGTGATACGTTCATTCTTTTCTACTAGCCTGGTTATGTATGTATATGCTTCAGCATGGTTGGACGCTTCCAGATATTCACGCAAAGGGTGCCCATGAATAGTAATGCCATAATCTATGACCATCTGTGTTTCCTGTAATGTCAGGCTGTTCCCTTCAATTGCATTAGAGTGATAGGTCAGGAAGACACGGAGATCTTCGTTCAAACGATGCACTGTGTCAGGGGGTAGGGGACGATAGGAATCAAGTTGAGCTTTTTTGCGTTTGATACGTTCCACCAGGCGCGGATCCATATGTGAGCTATCTGATCTGGGGGCCATACTCTATGTATTCCTCACTACCTTTACAAAAATATAATTGTCACGGGTATATGTTATATTATACAACCCGTGACAATTATAGATCTTTTGCAACTGGGTGGTAGCGTGCTCGCACTGTGAACCAAACGCCGATCACTGTAGGGC
>JACDAE010000542.1 GCA_013695595.1 Ktedonobacteraceae bacterium
ACCTGGTACTGGACGGCCTCTATGATGGCGGGATGACAATGACCAAGCACATTGACTGCGATACCTGCCACAAAATCGAGGTATAGTTTCCCCTCGCTATCCCATACGCGTGTGCCCTCGCCGCGTACCAGCGTCAATGGATAGCGTTTGAACGTTCCCTGGTAATATTGCTTCTCAAGCGCCACCCAATCGCGTTTGTTTGTCTCTGTTGTTGTCATTGTCGGTTCCCTTTCCAGAAAAAATGTTGTATCCCTTATGATAATATATTGAAAAATCCCAGGTCTCGCGTTGCATTGCAAGCAAACAACCGGCGATCTGGGAAACTGAGCATCGATAAATAGCTTTTCCTGCCTTCATTGTACGACGGATTGGGAGTGATTTGCAAAGAATATGCATGTGTAGAAATATAATGGCTGTAATGATGCTATTTTTATTATTATTTATTTATACATGCAATCGGGTCCCTACCGGATTGCATGTATAATGTGTATTGACGCCGTATCGCTATTTATTATTTTCGTGATTAAGGGGCGATTGTACCTGTCCCGGCAAAGGATAATCCCCACTGCGCGGCATCGGCAGGCCTCTCAGCCCCTCAGCGGTAACCTCAATATCTGGTATCCCGGCCAGTATCGAGGGCGATTCGTATTGCCCATCTTCGAGCTGCTGATTAAAGAGCGACTCGAAGAGTGGCCCCTCCAGCGTCTCCTCTTTGATCAGGCGCTCGCTAATCAAGATCATGCGCTTCTTATTCTGGAGCAGAATGTTGTATGCTTTATCGAATGCTTCCTGAATAATGCGCCTGACTTCCTCGTCGATCTCGCGTGCTGTCTGTTCGCTATAGTTGCGTTGTTCGCCGAAGTCGCGCCCCAGAAATACCAACTCTTCCTTGTGTCCGAGTGCCAATGGCCCGATACGAGCGCTCATGCCGTACTCAGTGACCATCGAGCGAGCGATTTTGGTGACGCGTTCGATATCGTTTGATGCGCCTGTTGTTACATCACCAAAGGTGAGCAGTTCCGCGACATGTCCACCGAGCGCATAGGCCAGTATATCCTCGAATTGCGGCTTGCTCCACAGATAACGATCCTCGGTTGGGAGCAGCATCGTGAAACCGCCAGCCTGCCCACGTGCCACAATCGATACTTTATGCACCGGATCTGTATTGGGCAGCATGCGTGCGACCAGGGCGTGTCCAACCTCGTGATAGGCTGTAATCGCTTTTTCGCGTTCACTGATGATGCGGCTCTTGCGTGCTGGCCCTGCAACGACGCGATCAATGGCTTCTTCCAGTTCGCTTATGCCTACTTTGCGCTTGTTTCTGCGTGCCGTCAGAATTGCCGCCTCGTTCAGCAGATTGGAGAGATCGGCACCGGAGAAGCCTGGGGTCTGTTTTGCCAGCGTCTCCAGTGAGATACTTGTATCGAGTGGTTTGCCTTTCGCATGGACCTGTAGAATTGCGGTGCGCCCGCGAATATCGGGTTTATCGAGCACAATCTGGCGATCAAAACGACCTGGACGCAGTAAGGCTGGATCGAGCACATCTGGCCGATTGGTTGCCGCGATGACGATGACGTTTGTATTGGTATCAAACCCATCCATCTCCACCAGGATCTGGTTGAGTGTTTGCTCGCGTTCATCGTGTGAACCGCCCAGGCCGGCACCGCGCTGGCGACCTACGGCATCAATTTCATCAACAAAGACGATACAGGGGCTGTTGCGTTTGGCCTGCTCAAACAGATCTCGCACCCGACTGGCCCCCACGCCTACGAACATCTCTACAAACTCGGAGCCACTGATACTAAAAAAGGGCACGCCAGCTTCACCTGCAACTGCTCGTGAGATCAGCGTCTTTCCTGTTCCCGGAGGTCCAACCAGCAGCAATCCTTTGGGGATACGAGCGCCGAGCGCCACAAATTTTTCGGGATATTTGAGGAACTCAACAATCTCTTGTAGCTCCTGCTTGGCCTCTTCAACTCCTGCTACATCGGCAAACGTGGTTGAAGACTTGTTTCCCATAAACATACGTGCTCGACTCTTCCCAAAGGACATGGCCTGATTATTTGATCCCTGAGCCTGGCGAAATATGAAGATGAGGAGTGCGCCGAAGAGAATAAAGGGAATAAAACCCCCCACGGCACCTAATACTCCCAGCAGGGGGTTGGGCTGCTGATACTGCAATACCAGCCAGTTCCCATTCGTATAGTCTATGCTATTATCCTTCAAAACCTGAGTTGCATCAAAGCTTGAGGTAATTGTTGCTGTTTCTTTCTCAGCATTCGGCTCTTTCCCTCTTGTCAATGTCAATGTATCGCTACTCACATTTAATGTGTCCTGCTGCTTCCCTTTATCAACCTGGATGTTGTGTAAGATGGTGGACACGGTCACCTGTTTGGAGTTGGATTGGGGACGAAAAATGAACACGGCGATTAGGACGATGACCAGGAGGATCAGGAGCCAGAAAAGGCTCGTTCTGAGCCATTTCCCGTTTGTTGGCATTGGGGCTCCTCTCTATCATGTATGTTTAGAATGTGTACAGGCTGCATGTAACCTCTTCCATTAGAAATATGTGAATATGGTGCCTGTTGTTCAATGTATGATTCTTGTGTGCTTTAGTATAACACACCTATGAAATCTCCTGCTAAGCGAACAAACTACATCGGTCGCGCAAGGACGAGCCCACAGACTCTCCTTGCCCCTGCTGCAAACAGCGGTGTTGCACATGCCTCTAAGGTTGCGCCAGTGGTACAAACATCATCGATTATAAGAATAGTACGTCCAGAGAGGACTCCGGTTGTAAATAGTGGATGGCAGGCGAAGGCACCCACCACATTCTGCTGGCGCTCCTGAGCCTTTAATCCAGCCTGGGCAGCCGTCGCACGATGCCGCAATACAATATCTTCTCTCAGCGGAATACCCAATTCTGTAGCGCATTGCTTGGCTAAAAGCGCCGTCTGGTTGTAACCACGCTGCTGCTCTCGCTCTTTATGTAACGGAACCGGGATAATGAGGTCTGCATGCAAATTATAGCTTCTATAGGCCTGCGTAAGCAAACTACCAAGTGGTTCCGCGAGACGCTTCTGTCCATTGTATTTGAGGTCATGGATACAAGAGCGCAATGGACCCTGATAGCTGCCAAATACGCGTAGCATGCTCAACCGCAATGGTGCATACTGGCAATTCCTGCACGCTACATTATGGGAAAGTTGTGCGCCACAGTGAGAGCAAAGCGGTGGATGGAGTGGCTGAAGAGCGCTCAAACATTGCGGACAAAGCACCTGCCCACCATGTTTACATATAGCGCACCGTGGGGGGAAAAGAAGATCAAGGACACGCTGTAATTGTTGTTGATATATTTGCCACATATTCCCCCTCCCGCCGGGATTGTAAACGGCACCCCTACACCATTTATTGGGTTGGTTAAATCATGTTATTTATGCATATTTTGCCCCATATGGTGTAGGGG
>JACDAE010000550.1 GCA_013695595.1 Ktedonobacteraceae bacterium
CCCGTGGACCCTACGAAGCCAGTTCTGGGCATACGGGCGCACGCAAGGTGACGCCCCCACCCAGATTTCCAAGTTTCCTCGGAAGGATAGTGAGAACGGGTCAGCAGGATGTGAGGAAGCAGCAACATAGAGTCTGTGGGTAGAACACGTAGCACAGATCGTGAAGATGTTTACCTGCCCTTGCTCAACATCCCTCGCCAGCGACTTATCCATTCAGACCCACAAGAATGCGATTGCGCACACAATAATCATGCGCACAGTTATGCGTTTTTGCGTCTAAAAGAGATAGGTAGCTATGCGAAATGTTAGCAAGATAGAGTCCAGGTCATCGTCTTTTGTGCCTTTCTTTGTGAAGGATGATACCCTTCAACTATAAACAAACTGTTGGTCATTGTCAATGTTTTGAATTGACAATGACCAAATTTTAGATTATACTGTGACTACTGAGTCATAAATAGAAGCATCGTTACACAATGATGACTATTCGCAGCTATAAAGATGGAGAGGAAGGCACGATAGAATGAATGTGGATAGTGTTCACCGCTCGCTGCGCGAAAGGCAGCGCCAGGAACGCCAGGAACTCATTCTGCAAGCGGCGGAACAGCTTTTCACAGAAAAGGGCTATTATGATATTTCCCTTGATGAGATTGCCAAGCGGGTAGGGATTGGTACCGCGACCATTTATTCGCATTTCTCGTCCAAAGAAGACCTTATGGTGGCCGCGATTTTTGAGCGAGCGCTGCAGAGGGTAGCATTACACATACAGGAGCTTGCTGCAATACAACAAAACGCGGTAGAGAAATTGACGGCGTCCTTTCAGTTTCTCATTAGCGACGATTTTTTTCTGCGCCGTGCCCAGCTATATTACTCATTAGGGAATAGTCCTGAGGCGCAAAAGGCTTTAAATAGTCGTCAGAGCTCCATATCGGAGAATGCACGCATATTTTCTGAGACGTTGGCGGAAGTCATCGAGCAGGGGAAAATAGCGGGTGAGTTTCGACAAGATATAGCGACTTCTACTATGCTCAAAGCATTTATCAGTATCGTTCGCGCACAAAGTGTGAAGGATCGATTAGCAGGTAATTACGAAGATGTGTCGCCCGCTGAGCTCCTCCAGGTGTACATAAGTGGTATTGCTGTCCAGGCAACTACAACGCAGTGATCTTTTTAACAATTACAGGAAATTCCGTATGTTCCTGTAATTTCTGTGTCCAGCGTAATATATGGAGTAACCAGCATGTCTGTAAATGGAAGTGGAGCGGTCCAGGTAGGGCCGAGGTACAAATGGGTCGCGCTCTCAAATACGACTCTCGGTATTTTGATGGCTACGATTAATGCAAATATCGTCCTCATCGCGTTGCCTGCAATTTTTAATGGGATTGGCATAAATCCTCTTGCCCCCGGTGAAACCAACTATCTCCTCTGGATGTTGTTGGGATATCTGGTTGTGACGGCAACGCTCCTGGTGACGTTTGGGCGCATTTCCGATATGTTCGGTCGTGTGCGCTTATACAATCTGGGTTTTGCTATCTTTACGGCGGCGAGTATCTTATTGTTCCTGACCCCTGGTCGTGGCAACACTGCTGCGCTTGAATTGATCATCTTTCGTATGCTTCAGGCCGTGGGTGGCAGTTTCCTCCAGGCGAACAGTACAGCCATTTTGACCGATGCGTTCCCGGCGCGACAGCGTGGCATGGCGATGGGTATCAACCAGGTGGCTGGTATCATTGGCTCAGTGCTTGGCCTCATTCTTGGTGGCATCCTGGCAGCAATTAACTGGCGTTATGTCTTCCTGGTCAACGTTCCTTTTGGACTCTTCGGTACCATCTGGGCGTATCTGAAATTGCGTGAGACATCGACGCCTAATCGCGGCCAGAAGATCGATTGGTTGGGAAATATCACCTTCTTTGTGGGCTTAGTCGTCCTGTTATTAGCCCTGACCTACGGTATTGAGCCATACGGGAGCTCACCGGTTGGTTGGAGCAGCCCTTACGTGATTACTGGCATTATCGTGGGCATCGTGTTGCTGGCGCTCTTTGTCTTTATTGAAATGCGCGTCCCTGATCCAATGTTTCGGTTACAGCTCTTCAAGATCCGCGCATTCTCTATCGGAGCATTCTGTAACTTCTTTTCCGGCCTCGCACGTGCTGGTCTGCAGTTTATGTTGATCATCTGGCTGCAAGGTATCTGGTTGCCACTGCACGGTTATAGTTATGCCGACACGCCGCTCTGGGCAGGCATCTACATCTTACCTATGCTCGTTGGCTCAATCATCTTCGGACCTATTAGTGGTGTTCTATCCATTTTAACGTATTGCTGCTTAGATCAGCTTGGAGATCCCGGTGTCAGCTTTGGGACAAACGAAACTAAGCAACAATGATAGAACGGTACAGAAGAGAAAAAAGCTACATAAAGTAGGAGGTGTGGTACTATAGCTTATCCAATGGAGTCATTTTTGATAAGGATATCCACATTTTTAGTGAGTTGTCCACATCTTTAGTACTTTTATTCACATTGAGAAGGAGGTGTTCTATGATCTACCCCCTTAGAATACGTTTTTATAGAGTTGTCCACATGATTGGTACGTTGTCCACACTTGTAAGGCTTTTCTTTTTATTGGAGAAGGAGGTATAATGGTACGCGACGACACCACCGCGAAGCGCCCGACCTGCACCGCAAAAAACCAACGTCGGATCAACTCACAGTGTTTCAACACCATGCATGCGTGCAGGTAGTGCAGGGTAAAACCCATGCGAAACTCTTCACAGAGGTTTTACCCTGGATATTACAGGGAGTCCTTCATAAGAGGAGTATTATCAAGATGACATGAGTCATCTCTTAAGCTTAAGAATTTGTGAGAGGACTCTTCCTAGCAGCCGCATCTCGGTGTCCCATAGTACGTCGGTCCACCCTCGAAAGAAGGTCCACTATAGTAGGAAGGTACTGGATACCCAAAAAAGAGATATCCACCTTCATCCCAGCCATGATGACCCCAGCCATGATGACCCCCATCATCGTCGTGATCACCACCCCAGCCACCAAAGACGGTTTCCAGATCATTATCGGTCAGCTCGAGTGCATCAGCTATAGCCCGCTCTTCATTCAAATTCATGTCACATTTCCTTTCTTTTCACAAGAGATCGCTACGATGAGTAACTCTCGTATAATTGGGCAGATGCAGAGAACTCCGAACAGAGAGACGGTACGTTTTTCACTTTTGCGATCACGTCGCATCCATGAAACCTATGCCGATGTATGCGATTTCTCTGTTCCTTGTAACTCCTTTTGTACACCTACATTTATTATACTCGCATGTGTATAAATACAATAATTTCTATATTGGTATATTTTTATAGTGATGAGAAATATTATTTGTAGATGCAAACTTTAGGTTGGTGAATCTGGATCGTTGAGTGGTGGATAGAGGAGTTTGTATCATCCTCCTGGGGTGAGACATCCGCTCAACTAGAATAGCTCATGCACAGCATAATTCTACAGATTCCATCAGTTCATTCCAAATTTACAGAAACGCGCACTTTCAATAAAATGAGACAGGACAATACCCACCGCGAAGCGCCCGACCTGCACCGCAAAAAACCAACGTCGGAGCACCATGATGCGTTAGAGCACCATGATGCGTGCAGGGAGTACAAGCAATGCATTCTCCTTTAAACGTATTTGATGATAAATCATGGAATTTCCGGCCTGCATACCTATTTTAATACCTTCTTTATGTATTGATCCCAGGTGCCGTGTTACAGTGTATAGTGTTCAAAGAAAGGGTAAAATAATGAGAGGAAGTCGATGGAATACATGTAATGGAATTCTCCATTGATCCCGACAGCTATATTCCCCACATAATAGCACCCCTAGAACCTCGATTGAATGAACTCAACTCGAAGCAACGCCTCATCTTGCGTACGGTGTTTGCAATGATCAACGGACAACGAACCATCGAGCAAATAAAAGGACAGCTTCATCTCTCTTCTCAAACGGTTGACGAAGTACTGACCTATCTGCACTCGATAGGAGTGATCGAATAAGACGAGAGTAGGCGAAAGAGGGCACCCTTTTAATACAATAGTGCGCGACGACACCACCGCGAAGCGTCCGACCTGCACACCTAAAGACCAACGCTTGGTTTATCCCCACAGCCTTTGAACACCATGCAAGCGTGCAGGTAGTGCAAGATAAAGGGAGCCGAAACATACATAATTCCTATGTACGGTTCTTGTCGTCCC
>JACDAE010000001.1 GCA_013695595.1 Ktedonobacteraceae bacterium
GGCGCGTGCTTTCTGAATATCAGAGAGCAATGGGCTGGAAGCGCCAACACACGCCGGGTCGGGGATCTCGACGATCATTGTTTTGCCTGATGTATCAGCAACGATCAGATGATAATCGGAGTCGTTCTCTAACTTGTATTGAGTCAAAGTATCATGAAGCTGGAATACGGTGGTCTCCGTTGGTTGAATACGTGTACTGGCTGGCAGGGTAGCAGGTGGAGGCAACGCAGATAACGAGGCAATAGTGGTCTGAGTTATAGATTGAAGACTGATTAGACCGACATTCGCATCCGTACCAGTCTTGACGGCCCAACGTTCCACTCCACAGGATCCGCTAGTACTTTGTGGATTGTGGATAAGTACCTCGTGATCGGTATCTTTTCCCGTATCTTGATTGTCTTGCTGCTGCGTTTGTTGGCTACGACTGATCGCAGCATACGCAGTACCTATCCCCAAAAATACAAATAAAATCAAAAAGCCCGAAATTAGGAGAGTGCGCCTTTTCATGAAGACCTCCTTGCACTAAATAAAAACTATCAGCTTTTTAATTGAACAGCGACTAATAGTTTTTTAACGGAGAGATATCACCTTCTGCGAAGCTGGCACCTGCAAAAGTGATTTTTCGACTACTTTAATATTATACCTCAAAAACATTGTTTAGATTTTATCGGTATATTATCTACACGTTAATTATTAGTAGGAGAACAGGCATAGGAGCGTCACCTTGCGTGCGCCCACGGGCCAACAACAATGTGCATCGAGAAGCGGGCGCAATGGTTCCTCTGGAAGGCTTGACAGTCTCCTGACGATAGGGTAGCGTTTAGAGGTGAAGTAAATGTAATCATACTATCAGGAAGGAGGAGGGAAGGAAGATGCACGATGAATTAAGCGAACCGATGCAGGTGGAACTCTTTGCCTCATCGTTGCGAGCCGATGCTGCTGATCTCAAGGCGTTTATGGAGGCTCTGGCAAGCAAACTGTCTGGCTCTTTGCCTGATCAAACACAGGTGATGCGTCAAAGTGGCCTCTTCTCACGTGAGCATCCCGTCAAGGAGATTGCCGTCACGCTGGGCGACTATCAATATCGTATTACGCGTGAGCGTCAAGGCTTTCCTGCCACCTCGCGAGCCAAAGTCGTGCGGGGCATTGTGCTTAAAACTGACTCGATACCTATGGATCAGTGGATTGAAGAACTCGCAATCAGCCTTGCACAGGTTTCTATGCAGAGCGAGCAGAGCCGTGCTGCCCTGGAACGCTTTCTCTTATGATTGCAGGTACGACCTATGCTATGTATGGGTACATACACGTAATAGTATCTCCATTAGGAGGTGTTTATGCCTTTCTGGCAACGCTCCTCACCTGAGGAAAAAGAACGGCGACTCCAGCAACAGCAGGCAGACGAAATCAGCCGTCAGTCGCTGGAAGCTGGCGGATTGCCAACCAGGGCCAGCCAACGTCTGGCCGAAGAGCAGGCCGCCGGCCACCCTTTGTTCACCAGCGATCTCAGCACAAACGAGTTTTTGCTCACACGTGAACAGGGCTACCAACCTTTGAGCCAGGTAATGGGCAGTTCCATTTATCAGGTTGGTTGGCAGTATACACGCAGGTATACCTGGGATACGAGTGCGCAAGAACTGGGAAATCTCTCGCAAGCCCATCAACAAGCCGCCATACTGGCTCTGGGACGCCTGGAGCAGGAGGCAAAGCTGCTGAGAGCACACGGCGTTATCGGTGTGCGCTTCTCCTCGCGCGGCTATGATTGGGGCAGCAATTTGATCGAATATACGGCCATTGGGACCGCTATACGTCTTCCTGATACTCCCCTGGGTGCGCGACCCTTTCTAAGCGATCTTTCCGGCCAAGAATTCTGGACCCTACTTCAGGCTGGCTATTATCCCGCCGGCGTCGTCTTTGGCTACTGCTCATATTATGTTTCGCTGGGTAGCCGCTTGACGCAACAGATCAATAGCTGGTGGAATGGTGGCGGCTATAATCAAGAGATCGTTCCATTTTCACAGGGGATCTACACCGCCCGTCACCTTGCAATGACACGTGTGAGTACGATGGCACAGCAACATAAAGCGCTGGGCATCGTCGGTATGCATATAGATAACCAGCGCCAGGTTATGGAATATGAAACCGAGCAGCCACCTGCCAAATACCTCGATCTCTTTGTCCATTTCTCGGCGGTTGGTACTGCGATTACTTCTGTTAAAAAAGACCACGTTATCCCAACGCCAAAACCGACGCTGACCCTCACCGATCTGCGTCCCGGACGCTATGGCCAGCAGCGCGAATTGACGTTCAGAGGATAACGATAATCATAGAAGGTAAGGAGCACCTGTTATGTCTCAATCGACACCACCTCAAGATAATGATCTGCCTGTACACGCACGTGAGCGCCTAAGTGCCATGCGCAGTGATGCTACCCATCGCGGATTGTTCACCAGCGATCTCAGTGTGAACGAATTTCTTTTAGTGCGCGAGGCTGGCTTTGATCCCGTTGGCCTGGTCGTTGGTAGTTCTATCTATCACATTGGCTATCAATGGGCCAGTTGGAGCCAGAATCAGGAGATGACTGTGCTGACCCAGGCAATGTACCATGCTCGTGAACTGGCGATGACGCGTATGGAAGAGGAAGCAAACGCCCTGGGCGCGGATGGCATCGTCGGTGTACGCCTTGAAGTGACACGCCACGAATGGGGAGAGTCACTCGCCGAATTCGTCGCTATTGGGACCGCTATTCGTTCGCGCAGCGGCCAACATTTTCGCAATGCACATAATATGCCCTTCACTTCGGATCTCTCTGGCCAGGATTTCTGGACCCTATTGCGTGCTGGCTATCGACCAGTTGGTATGGTTATGGGCAACTGCGTCTATCACGTCTCGCGTCAGGGGATCGGGCTGTGGATGAACCGCATGGGCCGTAACGTCGAAATGACCAATTATACACAAGCATTGTACGATGCACGCGAGCTATCGATGGAGCGTATGCAATCTGAAGCGGTCGCATTACAAGCCCAGGGCGTCGTCGGGGCACAGATAGTTGAGCGCAATCACGGCTGGGGATCGCATGTCATCGAGTTCTTCGCCGTAGGGACTGCCGTTATTAGCATCTCTGACGACCACGAAATCGCAACGCCTTCAC
>JACDAE010000598.1 GCA_013695595.1 Ktedonobacteraceae bacterium
GAAGAGGGACATAGGCCAGCAGGTGAAAGGCTCTTCGATGGCAAAACACGTGACGCAGAAATCTTGTGAGATTCCCCTGACTTGCTTCCATAGGCTACATGCCCTCCACGACAGCTTTGGACCAACGACGGTCTTCTTAGACAGGAGGGGTTTGGAACCATTGATGTGGTATTACGGCCCATTATCACTGAGCTTCGCAAAGTTTTCCTGTATTTCATAAGGAGGCAGTTCACATTGAGCAGCTACATCTGGATCCCTATCAGTATAGGTTTCCTGGCAATTCTTTTCGCAGCGTACCTCGCATTCTCTGTTCTGCAAAAAGACACTGGAACACCAGCCATGCAGAAAGTCGCCGACGCCATTTTCCAGGGAGCAAAAGCCTTTCTCAATCGACAATATCGAACGATTGCGATCCTGGCGCTGGTCGCCGCCATCGCTGTTGGTGGTGTCCTTGCCCTTTTGAGTCAGGGGAGCGAGGCCGTCAGGTTCAGCCTGGCCTGGCACACGTCTCTCGCGTTTCTCATTGGAGCCTTGTGTTCCGGAGTGGCCGGGTATGTTGGCATGTATATTGCGGTAAAGGCAAACATCCGCACTGCCAGTGCGGCGACGCGCAGCCTGGGTGAAGCATTGATGGTTGCGCTCCGTGGAGGGGCCGTCTCCGGTTTCCTCGTGGTTGCACTCTCGCTACTGGGCGTCTCCCTGCTCTTCTCCGCCTATAGTATCGGTAATTCGCTGGAAAATGTTCCCTCGTTGATTATCGGCTTCGGTTTTGGGGCCAGTTTTGTCGCTCTGTTTGCGCAATTGGGTGGAGGTATCTTTACGAAAGCCGCAGACGTGGGTGCGGACCTGGTCGGCAAAGTCGAAGCGGGTATTCCCGAAGATGATCCACGCAATCCTGCAGTGATTGCTGATCTGGTCGGTGATAACGTCGGAGACTGTGCTGGTCGTGGTGCAGATCTGTTCGAATCCACTGCCGCCGAAAATATTGGGGCGATGATCCTGGGTGTTGCTCTGGCAAGCGCTACGCACAACTCCAACTGGATCCTCTTCCCTCTGATCGTACGCGCCTTTGGCCTGATTGCCTCAACCATCGGTTTACTCTATGTGCGCCCATCGGTCGTTGTTGAGCCTGACAAGGCCGCCGGTCGCGATCCTGGTGAAATTGCCATGAGGCAACTTACAATTGGGTACATGATCACCTGTGGTCTCTCCATTGTCGGTATTTTCCTGGGCAGTTTTCTGTTACTGAATGGGAACAACGTAACAGGTACCGCTGGCATCCCTCCCTGGGTCTGGTTTGGCCTGGCCGGAACCGTAGGTATTCTTCTCAGTATCGCCTTTGTCTATATCACCCGATACTACACTTCTGGTATCTATCGTCCCGTACGCGATATTGTTGCATCAACCCTCAAAGGGCCCGCAACGACGATTATCACCGGGGTCGCTGTTGGCATGGAATGTATCGTATTGCCCGTCCTGGCTATCTGCGCAGCACTAGGACTTTCTTTTTTTCTGGGTAGCCAGGCCCATGTTTCTCTCGCGACCATTGCGGTGGGTGCTCCCAATGTCGGTGGCATTTTCGGGACCGCCGTCGCGACGATGGGCATGTTGATGAGCTGCGCCTATGTACTCTCCATGGATACCTTTGGCCCCATCACTGATAATGCTGGTGGTATCATCGAAATGAGTGGACAGCCTGAATCCGTCCGAGACATCACGGATGCTCTTGATAGCGTTGGAAATACGACCAAGGCTCTGACCAAAGGCTATGGTATCGGCTCAGCCGCTCTGGCTGCTTTTCTGCTCTTTAGTGCATACCTCGATGTGCTTTATTCTTATGCGAAAAATCCTATTGTCTATCACGTTGACCTGACGGATATCACCGTATTTGTGGCCGCGTTGATAGGACTGACACTCATCTTCTTCTTCAGTTCGCTGGCCATCCGCGCAGTTGGGACAGCCGCTGAGGTTATGATAGAGGAAGTACGGCGTCAGTTTCGTGAAAATCCCAAGATCATGCTGGAAGATGTCAACGAGCGTGTCGATCCTGATTATGCCCGTTGCGTCGATATTAGTACACGTCAATCCCTGCGAGCGATGGTCTTCCCTGGCCTTGTCGCAGTACTGACCCCCATTGCCGTTGGGACCATCCTTGGTCCGCAGGCGGCAGCAGGTATGCTCATGGTTGCCACAATGGGTGGCATTGTCCTCGCCCTCTTCCTTAATAATAGTGGCGGAGCCTGGGATAATGCGAAAAAGTATATCGAAGCTGGCTACTTGCGTGTCAATTCTGCTGGAGGAATAGCCGATCATCTTGATCCTACCGCGCTCATCCTGGGCAAGAACAGCGAAGCTCACAAAGCCAGTGTGGTCGGTGATACGGTCGGCGATCCTTTCAAAGATACGGCTGGTCCATCGCTCCACGTGCTGATCAAGTTACTGAGCACTATCACGCTGGTTCTGGCACCGCTCTACATTTTCTTACACGCAGTGCATTAGGCCGCGTCATTCCAGTTTGAGGTAATGTATGACTCTGTTGGGAAAAGAGATTCGGATATCCAGCAAGAATCTATGCCAGCGTAGCGACCCAATTCATTGCGTCCATCAATTGATTGAAGCGCTCACCTGGGCAGGTTTTTCAATCAATTGATGGACGCAATGAATTGGGTCGCTACACTGATATGTTCGCAGATCTCGACGCATTTGTGACCAGGATACTGCCGTCTGTGACTGTGCTGAGAGAGTACATTGCTATACTTCTATATAAGAGGGTGGAAGAAATGGGGGAAGTGAGTTCCGTAAGGGCGACTCCTCCCAGGATTATCTTTCGCACTCGAAGAGAGAAAAATTATCATGACTACAGTTACAAAATCTAGAACGTATAGCAAACCAGGGAGTTCCGATAGTATCGTGACCGTAAAACCCCGCTACGAAAACTTTATTGGCGGGCGTTGGGTCGCACCAGTCGGTGGCGCATATATCACAGTTCTCAGCCCGGTGACAGGAGAAGCCTTCACCCAGGTAGCACGCTCGACAGCAGAAGATATTGAGGTCGCACTCGATGCCGCCCACGCGGCGAAAGATGCATGGGGCACAACCTCACCCGCAGATCGTGCACGTATCTTGAACAAAGTTGCAGATGCGATGGAGGAGAATCTCGAAATGCTGGCCGTCGCCGAAAGTTGGGACAACGGCAAACCTGTGCGCGAGACGCTGGCCGCCGATGTGCCGCTCGCGATCGACCACTTCCGCTACTTCGCCAGCGCGATCCGCGCGGAGGAAGGGCGCATGTCTGAGATTGATAAGAATACCGTTGCCTATCACTTCCAGGAGCCGCTTGGCGTGGTGGGACAGATCATCCCCTTCAATTTCCCACTTTTGATGGCCGCATGGAAGATTGCGCCAGCGCTGGCAGCCGGAAACTGCACCGTCGTCAAGCCAGCCAGCCCGACACCCTGGTCGATCCTCAAATTGGCCGAAGTGATTGGTGATATCCTCCCGGCTGGCGTGCTCAACATCGTCAACGGGCCAGGGGCAGAGATTGGCAAGGCATTGGCAACAAACAAGCGTATCGCCAAGATCGCCTTCACCGGTGAGACCACAACCGGGCGCTTGATTATGCAATATGCCGCCCAGAATCTCATCCCATCGAGCACAGAGCTTGGGGGCAAGTCGCCTAACATCTTCTTCGCCGACATCATGAATGCCGACGACGACTTCTTCGATAAAGCGATCGAAGGGCTGATCCTCTACGCCTTCAACAAAGGCGAGGTCTGCACCTGTCCATCACGAGCCTTGATCGAGGAATCGATCTACGATGCCTTCATGATGCGTGTCCTGGCGCGTATCGCGGCGATCCAGCAGGGCAATCCGCTCGATCCTACGACACAGCTTGGCGCTCAGGTATCGCAAGATCAGCTTGAAAAGATCGAACGCTACGTCAAAATTGGTATCGACGAGGGTGCCGAGCTGCTAATCGGCGGCGAGCGCACTCAGCTTGGTGGGGAACTCGCAGGTGGCTACTACTACAAGCCCACTATCCTGAAAGGAAACAACAAGATGCGCGTGTTCCAGGAGGAGATGTTCGGGCCTGTGCTCGCAGTGACGACCTTCAAGGACGAACACGAGGCACTCGAACTTGCCAACGATACCCTCTATGGATTGGGCGCTGGTGTGTGGACACGCGATATGTCTAAAGCGTATCGCATGGGTCGAGGCATCAAAGCGGGCCGTGTGTGGACAAACTGCTACCACCTCTATCCAGCTCATGCAGCCTTTGGTGGGTACAAGAGTTCCGGTATTGGTCGAGAGAACCATCTTATGATGCTTGATCACTACTCACAAACAAAGTGCCTGCTCGTTAGCTACGATCCTAAACCAATGGGGCTTTTCTAGGTGATGGATGAAAGAGTAATGGTAACGGAGGCCGCACGTGCTCTAATCGTGCGGCTGAAGGCCCGCTATGGCTCGCTCATCTTCATGCAATCAGGGGGCTGCTGTGATGGCAGCTCTCCGATGTGCCTGCAAGAGGGCGATCTCCTGCTTGGCGATGGCGACCAGCTACTTGGAGCAATTGAGGGGTGCCCGTTCTATATCGATCGGGAACAGTATGAACGCTGGTGCGAGCCAACCTTTCTGATTGATGTCTCGCCAGGCGATGGAGACACCTTCTCGGTGGAAGGCCCTGAGGGGATGCACTTCGTTGCACGCCCAGGAGGGAATTAACGATGGATAAGCTTTTTACACTGTATCGTTGCCTTGCTCAGAAGCAGAGCGGGGATCAGGGGGACATCTCCTATACAATTGCATTGCAAGCGTTAGAGATGCTCCTCGACATGGTCGCCACGACTGAGCATTGGGGAGATGATATCCAGGAGTCTGGCAGCCTACAACTTGGGCAGGCAGACATGATCACAGAAGAGATCGTTGCTGGCTATAAAACAGCGTTGTGTACCCTGAATGGGAGTGCGACCCTGGCGATTATGGATTTTGTGAAGTCTCATATCAGGCTGGATGAAACAGACGAACTCATAAAGCTGATCAACCAGAATAAGGAAAAAGCTGAACACATTCGGAAAGAGAATAAAGATTTCTTAGGATATATAGATGGATATGGCCTTAATAAATAGGCAAGACCGTACATGAAACGCTGAAATAATGTAGGGTCGGCTCTCTCACGTAAAGTGATACCGCTGACGAGTCTCAGATAAAGAGAAGGAAAAACAACCATGACACAGACAGATCCAAACACACGCTTTACAGGACAACAACAAGACACTCACGAAGAATTTCAGGTGATGGGCGACCAGCTGGTTGCCACCATGAAGAACCTTTTCCATGAAGGCAATGTGCGTCGCATTACCATTAAGCATGACGAACAGACAGTTCTGGAGATACCTCTTACCATCGGAGTCGTAGGTACATTGATTGCTCCCTGGCTTGCAGCCTTAGGGGCCATGGGTGCGCTGCTGACGCATTGCACCGTTGAAGTGATACGCACCGATAGCCCTGGCGAACCTCCTGTGGCTCAAAACTAGTCGGAGCATCACAAAGGAGCATTTTCTATGTCCATCGAGACAACGCCACCTGGCCAAGAGGAAGTCGTACCATCGACCTCCAGTCCAACACCACCTGGCAAGAAGTTCAGTCGGAGAAAGATCATTGCGCTCGCTGGTACCGGGACATTCGTCCTGGTGGCTGGCGGCGGAGTCTGGCGTGCAGCGGATCAAGGGGTATTCAGCACAGGTCAGGGGCCAGCCTATGAGCCATGGGATGATTGGCGCTCCACGACGAAAGGGCCGCTCAACCTTGTACGGGCCGCGATCCTGGCCGCCAATCCACATAACAGTCAACCCTGGCTCTTCCATGTCACCCCAACGCAGATCAACCTCTTCGCCGACCTCAGCCGCAACCTCGGAGCCGTTGATCCCTTCCTCATTGAGATGCATATCGGTCTGGGTGCGGCCCTCGAAAATCTGCTGCTCACGGCGGCTGCCAATGGGTATATCACCCAGGTTGCCCTATCGCCGGATGCAACGGATAAGGCCCTTGTTGCGCGGATTGATCTGGCATCTGGAAGCGCTCCAGTCTCGAATCTCTACACGATGATCCCACAGCGCCACACCAATCGCTATCCCTATGACACCACACGGCCAGTGACAACAACGACCATGGATGCCCTCAGTGTGCTGGGAGACGATCCCGATGTGCGCGTCATCTGGTTTGCCAGTGCGGAGGAGCGAACGTCTGTCGGCAATCTTATGGTGGAAGCGGCAAACGCGTTTGTGGCAGATAAAGTGCAGGATAATGTAGATACCGGGAGCTGGTGGCGTGGGACCTGGCAAGATGTCCAGCAGCAGCGCGATGGCATCACGCTGGACGCGGCTGGGCTGTCAGATCTGACCCGTGCCTTTGGAAAGATGTTGCCTTCAGTCTCAGTAGAACAGCAAGATTCCAGTTTCTTGCAGAACAC
>JACDAE010000609.1 GCA_013695595.1 Ktedonobacteraceae bacterium
TATGACGACCACACGGAATTATAAATGGCTTCCCTACCCTGGTCTCCTTTTGGTCCATGGCATCGGAGATCTACAACAATTTTTCAAAGAGCTTAATCTAGTATATATAGCAATATCTTCCATCCATTTATGCACTATGCACAATACATAACAGCATAGCGTATGTATGCATGGAATGTTACTCGTCTTCGATGCCAGACGTTAACAGCTTATATGGTTTCCGACGAAAGAATTTCGCCGATGCGACAAATCTCATCCTCACACGAGCACAACAAAGGAGTTTTCTTGATGGCTGGCTCTGATTCTTTAGAGAGGTCTAATCCTACAAAGCAGGCGCTGAACTGGGGGCGCACCTATCTTATGTGCCCTCCGGACTATTTCGGTGTTTTTTATGAAATAAATCCCTGGATGCATACACAGGTTGCCCCTGATCGCGATCTGGCACACAAACAATGGGACAACCTCGTCGCTAATATCAAACAGGCGGGCGGAATCGTTCAGACCATGGAAGCGGTCGATGGATTGCCCGATCTTGTTTTTACTGCCAATGCTGGCCTGGTCAATGGGCGTACGTTTATTCCTAGCCAATTTAAGTTTCCCGAACGCCAGCCTGAGGTCATCTACAACAATGCATGGTTTCGCGCCCATGACTTTGAGGTTGTGGAGTTCTCGCATGATCCGCATCTTTACTTTGAGGGGTGTGGCGATGCTTTTATGGTCCATGGGCAACTCGTTGCTGGTTACGGCTTTCGCACCGAACTGGGGGCACATGCCGTTCTTGCAAAGCAACTCGGCGTTCCGTTTCATTCCATCCATCTGATTGATGACCGGCTTTATCACCTGGATATCAGCTTTTGCCCCCTTGACGAACGCCACGCCCTTGTTGCTCCAGACGTATGGCATCACAGCAGTGCAGAGGATATACTCCAATTTATCCCAGAGCCGCTGGTGCTTGAATTGGACGAGGCCCTCGCTTTTAGCGCAAACTCAATTGTGGTCGGTAATACAGTCATCATGCCTCATTGCCCCACCCGTGTAGAACGTATTCTGCACAAATGGGGCTATGAGGTTTGTGTATCGCCCGTCACCGAGTTTCTTAAGGCCGGTGGTGGCGTACGTTGCCTTACTCTGGCACTCGATGTTACGTATCCATAGCCTGAGCGCACAGAGTAAAGACGAACGCGAACTCTACGAACGGTGCTTCGTAAAATCCTCGTAGAGTTCGCGTATCAGCCTGGGAATAAGGATAGCATGCGTAGCCAGAGCCAGCCCCCATAGGACAACGCTGATAAGGCTGCGTGGGTTGTCATAAAAATGTGAATTATTGTTGGTATGTGAAACACCATTGTGTTGCGCTTGACTCATTTTTTCCTCATTCTCTATGCTGCAACGCCCCTATCCAATTTGATACGAAGGACGAAGATGTTAAATGTAGTATCCGCTTTTTCCACGGACCAGCACCATATTCCGTTTCATTCTTAAAATTTTTACGCTCCACTATTCTTATCGTTTACGTGCCATTGCGCCCTCCGTAACGATCCAAAAGAAAGGGATAAATTGGAGCCATGTTAGAATACCGAAGAGAACGAGAGCGGCTGACAGCCCAAAGATCTGAGCAAAGAGTCCACCAAGCAGAGGACCGAGTTCTAGTTTTGTCTGGGGTACGACCATTGGCACTGTGGCGGCAAGTGCAGGCTCCTCCACAGTTTCGGTGATACCCAAAACAAGAGCAAGAGCAAACAATAATGGCAAGGAGACATATCCCATGAGAACGGCGACGATGGCAAGAGCAAATGCCACCATACGTAAGGCCGTAGTTGAAATCAGAAGCAAGCGGCGATCGTAACGGTCTACGAGGATACCAGCGGGCAAGCCCAATACGAGTGTGGGAAGAAGCTGGGCGAAGGCTACACCTGAAACGAGCAGAGGCAAGCGCGTCAAATGTACCGCAAAGAGGGTTAGTGCCAATCCCATTGTTGCATACGCAAAGTAATTCGCTCCGGAGACGATCCATAGCATCAGAAAACGCGTCCATCCACGAAACCAATACTCTTTAGATACATGCTGAAATGTACCTTTCGTATCAATGTGATCGCTCGCATCGGATTTAAGGGTAGAATTAACCACATCCATCTTTGTGGAAGTGGATTGGTATGAATGTTTTTTTGAAGACATAAAGGAGGTTCTCCATTCACTACAGAGATAGCGAGGATACAAATCGCCCTTGCTAAGTGCTTCTTTCACAAGCGAATGTAGTGAGGTAGTCCGGGGTGCCTAAGGAGTAGCTCTGTATAAGAGGTTGTTGTCCTTCCCAGGGACTACCATTGAATGGAAAACAAGATGATGGCTCACTGCATACCGAAGATTGTTCCCTTCTTGAACATAGGCTTTCAAGTCTGCTTTTACTCTATCATGAGAGAAGAAGAGTAGCAAGCTCTAAATCTCCGTCACTTCGCTTGCGAGCCGATATGAGCAAGAAAAAAAGAACACATAAGTCTTACCATCTAGAAGATAGAGGCAGCCCTACAGGTGGTCAGACTATACATTGCAAAATAGACAGTTAGAAAATTGACATTCTTGCTTTCCGCTGTTATCCTTAAACATAAGTAAACGCAAAGATACAGCAGACAGACCCGCGTTGAGCGAAAAGAGTATGCGAGAGGCAACCAACAGCGATCCGATGGATGGTGAAAGTTCGGAACGGAGATGCACTCTGCAAAAACGCATTCGTGAGCGGCTGGCCGAAGAAAGCTTTTCAGGTGGACAGCAAAGCAAGTAGGCCGGGTGGATGGTTCCCACGCAATACAGAACCAGCAAAAAAGAGGTCTTTCTCTCTGGTTTACAATGATGTACAACAGGATTTTTTAGAAAGACAAGTAGGGTGGCACCACGGGTGTGACAGATTCACTCTCGTCCCTTCAATGTTCAAGAAAGGGATGGGAGTTTTTTAGTACCCATCTCCTTCTACTGCACATTTGTTGAAGGAGTAAGCACACAATGACCAAGCTCTGGCAAAAGGGCTATAGCGTAAACGAAAAAGTCGAGCGTTTCGAGGCCGCACAGAATAGTGCCCTCGACGTGCGCCTGATTCGTCATGATGTCTGGGGTTCGCTCGCACACGCCGCTATGCTCAAGCAGATTCACCTCTTAGATGAAACCGAATATCAAGAACTGCACTCTGCCTTATGCAGCATTTTGGCCCTGGAAGCAACAGGCGAGTTTACCGTGTTGCCTTCCGATGAAGATGTTCATACGAGCATCGAAGGTTTTCTGGTTGCGGCAACAGGGACCACCGGCAAAAAAATCCATATGGCACGTTCGCGCAACGATCAGGTTCTGCTCGATCTACGTCTGTATGGTAAAGAACAGCTACATGCAATCAGCTCAGAATTGTTTGATCTTTGCTCAGCATTGCTCACCTTTGCGCACGAGCACGAAGAGCTTCCGATGCCCGGCTATACCCATATGCAACGCGCTATGCTTTCCTCGCTCGGACTCTGGGCGGCTGGCTTTGCCGAGGCACTTCTGGATGACGAACAGTTACTCTCAGCAGCCTATGGGTTGAACGATCAATCTCCGCTTGGCTCGGCGGCCGGCTATGGCGTACCCGTGCCGATCGATCGCCAGTTTGTGTCCGATAAACTCGGTTTCGCACGCGTACAGAATAACGTGATCTACGTGCAGAACAGCCGGGGCAAGATTGAAGCCGCCATCGTACAGGCACTGGCGCAGATCATGCTCGATCTGAGCAAACTGGCGCAGGATACATTGCTCTTCACCACCGCCGAGTATGGCTTCTTCCAGATCCCACAGGAACTCTGTACAGGGAGCAGCATTATGCCACAGAAGCGCAACCTGGACATCATGGAACTGGTCCGCGCACGCACCCAGACACTACTCGCACTACAACAACAAATTATGGGCATTACTAGCGGCCTGCCCTCTGGCTACAACATGGACTATCAAGAGACCAAGCGCCCCTTTATGGAAGCACTGGACATCGCTCATGATTGTCTGGAGATCTGCACGCTTGTCATCAGCAGTCTGCAGGTCAAGCGCGAGCGCCTGATTGCCGCCTGCACATTTGAGTTATTCGCAACCGACCGCGCATACGAACTGGTGAAAAGCGCAAATATGCCATTTCGCGATACCTATCGTATCGTAGGGGCCGAAGTGACGGCCCTGCTGGATCGCCATGAAGATCTGCCCGTCGAGAGCGAAGCACAGCTCATTGAACGCTTGAAAGCTCGTAGTCACCTGGGCGGTGCTGGCAACCTGGGACTGGAGCAGTCCCATCAGCGTCTTGCAGATGCACAGACCATTTGGAAGCAGCGCACTACTACGTTTATAACAACCATCCAACAGCTTATTGGAACCGAAAACATCCCCTCGGAGGAATAATATGTCAACAGTTGTACTTGCTTACTCGGGTGGTCTCGACACCTCCGTTGCTATTCGCTGGATTAAAGAAAAATATGATCTGGATGTGATTGCGCTCACCATTGATGTGGGCAACGAGCGTGATCTGCAAGCCATCTCTGCTCGTGCTGCCCAGATCGGTGCGGTCAAATCGTTAGTTGTAGATGGTCGTGCAGATTTCACGCGTTACTTTGTATGGCCTGCACTACAAGCCGGTGCGCTCTACGAGGGTGTGTATCCTCTAGCAACCGCGCTGGCTCGTCCATTGATTGCGCGTTTGCTGGTCGAGGTTGCACGTGCAGAGGGTGCGGTCGCCGTTGCACATGGTTGTACCGGCAAAGGCAACGATCAGGTACGCTTTGATGTCTCCATCAACACCCTGGCTCCCGATCTCAAAATCATCGCACCAGTGCGTGAATGGAGCATGACGCGCGACAACGAGATCGCTTATGCTGCCGAACATAATATTCCGATCCAGGCCACCAATGCCAGCCCTTACTCGACCGACCAGAATCTGTGGGGACGCAGCATCGAATGTGGCATCCTGGAAGATCCCTGGGCCGAGCCACCCGAAGAGGTCTATGCATGGACGAGCAATCCTGACACAAACGATGCCAAAGAGCCGACCTACTTAGAGATTGCTTTTCAGAATGGCATCCCCGTCAGCCTGAATGGTGAAGAGATGGAAGGCCATGAGCTCGTTGAGACGTTGAACAGGCTTGCGGGCGACTACGGTATCGGGCGCATCGATCATGTTGAGAACAGGCTCGTCGGTATCAAGTCGCGTGAGATCTATGAGGCTCCAGCGGCAACTGTGCTCCTCGCCGCGCATAAAGCGCTGGAAAGTCTCACGTTGAGTCGCGAGCAACTGCGCTTCAAAGAGATCGTTGCCAACGAGTATGCACGCCTGATCTACGATGGTCAGTGGTATAGCGCCCTGCATCAGGATCTCGCCGCTTATGTGCAGAGCACACAGCGCTTTGTCAGTGGTGATGTGCGCATTAAACTTGGGCGTGGTAAATGTTCGATAGTCGGGCGCAAATCCGATAATTCACTCTACAACCTGGGCCTTGCCACCTATGATAGCGGCGATCAGTTTGATCATAATGCCGCGCTTGGCTTTATCAAACTCTGGGGTCTACCCCTGAGCACACAGGCTCAGGCACAGTTGCTCCCATCGATTGGCTTTGAGGGGAATCTGCTAAAGCAGGCGGAAACGAAAATGTAGGGGTCCAATTATGCAATTTAAAAATAAATCCGGATATCGGTACAATGAACCAGGGGATCGATCACTGTAGGGAAG
>JACDAE010000623.1 GCA_013695595.1 Ktedonobacteraceae bacterium
CCCTTACCCTTGCCACTCGTACAAAGCCTGCGTTGTTTGATACTCTCTCAATAACACAATTCTCCCCTCCCTCACCCTTGCGAGCGATGCACCATCAAAACGATGAGATATTCCTGCATAGGTGCAGGCAAAAACCCACTCGAAAAAACAGGTCTCACCAGCAACGTGAAAGGATGTGATATCCCAACCATCAACCGTGTTCCCAGCGCCCAACCAGCCATCAATCCAACGACCTACCTTCACGATCCCGTGATAGGTAGGCCCATAGGATTCCATAACCACACATTCGTCATCCAGACTACTCAGTATCTTCGCTCGATCACCCTCACGCCACCCATCAACGTAGGCTTGAACTATCAGTCTGGCAATAGCTTCATCCATAAATCCCTATTTTCCTATTCACTAACGCTCGCTCAACGCCCGCACCAGCGTGTCTATCTCCTCTTCTGTATTATAGAAACCTGTCGATACACGCAACGCATGGGTACTGGGAATATTGCGAATGGTGATCGTGTATTTATCGGCGAGTTCCTTCACCAACTCCGCATCATCGCGCCCCTCCAGCGTAAATGCAAGCAGGCCGCTCCCTCCCGGCTGTGGAGTCAGCATCGTCAGCCCCGGCACTTTTTGTAGCGCCTTATAGGCATATATATTTAAGGTCGAGATATGTTCAAACATCCAGGCATAGCCGACAAATTGTTCTAGCCAATCGAGCACGGCAGTTTGACCGGCCAGCGATGCTGTATGGCGTCCTCCCAATTCAAAGCGTTGCGCACTCTCTTGCAGTTCCCACTCAATGCCCTCTTCATGTTTGGTAGACCAGTAACCAACATAGGTTGGGGCAACATAATGCATCGCCTCACGCTTCACATAAAGTGCGCCCGTCCCATCAGGTCCACACAGCCATTTTTGCATTGGGATCGCGTAGAAATCAACGTCTAGTTCTTTGACATCTAGCGGGATCGCACCCGCCGACTGTGCTCCATCGATCAAAACGGGAATGCCGCGCTCGCGTCCAAATTGAGTGATCGCCTTTACATCGAGACGCGCACCAGTCGTCCAGGTGACATGCGAGATCGAGATCAGACGCGTCCGCTCCGTCACCAGTTCGCTGATCGCCTCAAGGGCTGAACGCTCAGCACGCGGTCCAAGGTCAGCCTTATGTATAATGATGCCATAACGATCACGGCTCTGATAAAGGGGAGCCAGCGCACTGATATGCTCATGATTTGTGGTGATGACCTCATCGCCCTCTTGCCAGTTAAAACCATAGCTAATAATATTCATTCCCCCACCCGTACTATCAGTGAGGGCAATTTCATCTGTACTTGCATTAAGCAAACGAGCTACACGTTCACGGGCTTCAGTATAGATAGCCAACATACGTTCAAATGCCTCAGTGCCCAGACGACCAGTCTGCAACTCCGCCTGCGTGCGTTCCTGCATGGCTTGCGGAACACAGTTGGGTAGAGGGCCAAAGGTACCAGCATTCAGATAGATACGCGCATGAGTGGCAGGTAATTCCTGGCGAATACGTTCCAGATGGGTGAGATCGGACAAGATAAGCTCCTTTTTGCATAAACAGGTCGGGTCGCCTCGTCTCAGTTGCTCGCTGACCATTTTCTACAGAGCACTTTGACGATGACTATATCGTATGATATATGCGTCTTTACTGACAAGGTCACCTGTTCCCTATGAAGGGCATATACCCTTGACTGAGAGGTTTTCACTATGCGTATACGTACATTTCATTATGAAGATATGCCAACACTCATAGAAATTGAGCAACAGGCAGCACGGGCAGACCAGAGAAAAGCACGCCCTGATTTTGCAGCATGGTTGATTACTCCTGAGCACGACGCTCTTGCAAATGTTTTTGTGATTACCGATGATGATGATGAGCTTAACACCTGGGGGCAGGCAGGTACCCTGGAGGGCATCGAGGGGGAGATCGTGGGTTATACGCTTGTACAGGCACAACAAGATAGCGAGAGCTATCACCTGCTCTGCCAGGGAACCGTTCACCCGGCACACCGGCATCAGCACGCAGGACGCGCATTGCTGATCTGTGCACTCAATCGCGCCCGCGCCCTGGCTGAAGAGTTCGAGTTTGAGGCTGAGCAAGCCGGCATTCCGGTCTATTTTGAAGCGCTATTGCCCATGCACGATCCAGCATCTCCACGCTTGGCGGCAAAATGTGAACTGGCCCCAACACATAACTTCTCGCCTGATGAGATGCATTTATATCGCGGCACACTCTAATCTTTGCTTGTTTGTTTAGTACATTGAGCAAGAAGCGATGCACAAAATTTATAATTTTTCTTTCTCATACGTTAGCATTACCAGGCACAGTGCTGTTCCTGACACTTTATTGTCCGGCATTTTCGTCCTTAATTATAAGGAGACAGCTTCTTTATGAATACAGCCACACAGCCGCTTATAACCCCTCCTAATAAGCCAAACCATAGTGTGCGGACAATATGGATACTTCTCATACTAGGAACATTCTGCTCTTTTGGAATTGCGATTCTCAGCACTCCCTTTCTACTGCTCGGATTATTTCTAGGGATTCTCGGAACGATTACCCTCCTCTTTGGAGCATTTCAGCATACAGGCTTTGCTAACAGCTTTGACGAATTTATAGGCAATCGCCAGAAGAAATCTAATCGGACAGAACGCCCTTCACAGGTGGGCAAATACCTGCGTAGAGTCCTGGCTGTTATGCTTTTATCAGTCATCATTCTTCTCCTGCTGTTATACATTCCACCCCTTAATAGCACAACCTGCCAGAAAACATTTCTTTCCTGGAGCTTCATCTGTGGGAATGCCTTTGGGACAATTACCAAAAATGTCCCCGATGCTTTAGGGGGCTTACCTCAGGTGAAGATAGGCCTGATCTCCGCGATGGCTGATGGTCCTTTCGATACGAGCGATCAACAAAGTAATGAGATAAGTATAGATCAGAAGATTTTTGCTGCAAATCAACTCATCGGGCATGCGCCTTATCTGACACTGGCGGTCGTCACAGAGCTAAGCCGAACAAGCGATGATCCTTCTCTTTCAGCCAACGTTGGCCTCGCAGACCTCAAAGGTGCGTACCTTTTTCAGGAATATTATAATAGTCAGCCTGCAAATAAGGTGAAATTGCGCCTAGTTATTGGCAACATCGGAACACGCCTGACTGCAAACAATACGGTGCCAATTATCATGGGACGTATTGCACTACTCGCCAAGCAAGACCCAACGTTTCGCGGCATACTGGGGCTTCCCTTTAGTGGTTCAACGAAAGAGGCACTCAATAGTCGTAGCGATCTTGCAATGAACCAGATCCCGCTTATAGCTCCATCGGCTTCGAGCGATACGCTTGCGAATATAAGCAATTTTTATCGTATCGTCTCTTCTGATAGAACGCAAAGTTGTGTTGCACTCGATTTTATTGTGAATCATTTGATACCAGCACTCAAAAATACACCCGCCCACACGTTTAAAATTGCGATCTTCAGGGATCTCAAAGATTCCTATAGCAGCGACCTGGCAAATGATTTAAATGCAGTCTCAACGGGAAATATTCCGTGCACCAGCTATAGCAATCATCTCGACACGAGTAATATTCATACATTCACAGAGCCTTATACAATTGGTCAGACACAGCAAAATTTTCAGACAGTAATCGATGATGCAATTCATCAACAGATGGATATCATCTTCTTTTCGGGGTATTCTTATGACCTGAAAAACTTTGAGACGCTGCTCAATCAGGAACAGAATGCACTGCATTATCCCAAACAGATATTTATTGTTGGGGGTGATGGGCTTTATGAAACGTCAGGGACCGATAACATCTACAACACAACCTACACGACTATTTATACGCCACCTCTGGCTGGCAGCGCCACCAGCCCCGACTTAGAAACATACTTTGTAACACACTATCGACAAGAATTTGGTGACGCCGATGTCACAACCATCGCGCCCGAAAAAAGAGTATTCCCGCCTCACGCATTGGAAATGTATGATGCAGCCAATGCATTCACCACGGGCTTTCAAGATCCCAAAAGTTTACAGAACCAGGATGCCTTCAATCAGCTTCTGCTTAACATCAACTTCTATGGATTAACAGGCCTGGCACAGTTTAATGGCAATCAGACTAACAATTCAAATGTAGGGATCAGCGACCCTCTCAACAAGAATATCTATGTCATGTGTACCAATAAAAACACTACGACCGAGGAGGCAGCAAGCTACGCGCCTGCCCCTTCGCCTGATATCAAATACTCTTTACAAGGGCAAAAGCTGCTGGATTGCAATGCTCCATAACAACTCTATACTTTCTCAAACGCGGTTTTCACAATATACGTTCCATCGGGCAAAGGCTCCAACCTATAATCATCAAAAAGGACGGGATCAACCTGACGCAGACAAAGGAAAATGCGTACGGCAAGTTCCCGGATCTCGACTTCAGCATGCGCACTGGCACGTTCTTCGATCACATGCCGCCACGAGCGACCATTGCCCGTCACAACAATCGGTGCCTCCGTCTCATTGGGCAGGACGGATCGGGCCGCCTGCTGAACCTTTTTGCGCAGATCTGTACGCACCTCCGCACTGAGAATACTCACGCCCGCTTGCTGCATCTCCAACAAACGATTGGCGAGGAACGCATATTCATCGGCAGAGCGTTCAATGCGCCGCAAAAATTGTTCGTGTAGTTGCTCATCCGAGTGATATTCTGGCCGCTCAACAAAGCGTAACATGCGCCCTGAGACGAAACGCTGACTCAGTTGAGAATAGCCGAAACCGGCCCTGTGACGTATCAATTCGTGCGTGACACTGCGCGATATTCCATAGAGGAGCAAGCTAAACGTAGCATGTTCAAACACAGAACCATGCCCGGACGATTTGAGGTTGTCAAAATAGCGCTTTGCCTGGGCATTCATTGACCGCTTCGGCCCGAAGCTCATATAACATAACTGACCCGCGATCTTCGAAAGTTGCGCACCATCGGGCAAGGAGGTGGGATCATCAAGATAAGCAGGGAAGTTCAGGGCGGGATCAAAGCCAGCCAGAAAACCAGCAACTCCCGCTATATTCGTATGGGGACGAGCAAGCACAACCACCCCTGGAGCCTGCAAGTAAGGTACACCTCCAGGAGTAGCATAGACAGGGGGATGAATAGTAGCGAACCCCGCATCTTCT
>JACDAE010000629.1 GCA_013695595.1 Ktedonobacteraceae bacterium
ATTGCCAGGCGACTTGCTTCATGCCCTCCCGCCTGTTTGTCCTGCAATCCACGCAGCCCATCCGCGACGGCGAACAGGCTAAAGGGACGCAGTGGGGCCGTCAGGGTGACACATAATCCCTGCACAATCAGCAACATATCTTCATTGTCTAGCGCATGTTGTCCTTTATCGCTCATATAGCCGATCTGGCACATCTCTGCGACAAGTGAAGAGGCATCGTCGAGGCCGTGTCCACAGTAGCGGCAGAAGCGTGATGAACTTCGATTCTCACGCCCACACTTCACGCAAGGGTTTTCTGGAAGCAGTGCCCGTATAATCACATTGGCATTACTGGTCGCCACCAGGGTTGGCGCAAACTCGATATCATTAGCGATCGTCACATCTTTTGCAAATGCATCATTCAAGGCCTCCGCAAAGGCACCTGCTGAACGATGACGCCGCGCCGGATCAACCTCCATTGCGCGCATGATAATTGGATCGACGCTGGGAGGAAGTGACCAGTTTAGTTTGCTTGGTAGCGGCAATTCCAGAGCTTTGCTTCTTACCACTGCTTGAAATGGCAGCAATCCTGTAAACATCTGGTATGCCACCACGCCCATCGAGTAGATATCGCTGGCTGGTTGTGCCTGTCCATGTTCCTGTTCTGGCGCGATATAGTGCTCTGTTCCAATCGACCAGCCACGTTGTGTGAGTGGCTTCTCCTGCTCCATTGCGCGTGCGATGCCAAAGTCCGTGATCACCAGTCGCCCGTCATCCTGGTGAATGAGGAGATTGGAAGGTTTGATATCGCGGTGAATAATTTTTTGTGAATGTGCATGCACCGCGTCGATTGCTGAGGCCAGATCGGTAAGATATTGTTGTGCCTGTGTTGTTGGAAGTGGGCGTTCGCCTTTAAGTAGCTCTTTCAACGTGCCGCCTGTAATCAAAGGCATTACAAGGTAGAGGAGTTCGCCATCTTGTCCAAAGTTGAGCACGGGAACGATATTTTTATGGCGTAACTGATGGGCATAGCGTGCCTCACGTCGAAAGCGTTCTATCGCTGTTGCTTCATCTGTAACATGACTATTCAAGGTTAAGACTTTGAGCGCCACCTGTGTCATCTCGAAGGTATCGCTGACCCGGTAGACGGCTCCCATACCACCCAGGCCAATCAGTGTTTCAATACGATAGCGCCCACCAACTACCGCTTCTGGTAGCAAGCAGAGGCAAAATGGATTGGTACACCTGGTGGTTCCTGACGGATAATCCATCTGACAACGCGGATTGGGGCAACGTGGCATAATCTCTCTCTTATTACTTCATCATAAAACGAAACATGTGTCTTGGAGGGCTACATCTCTAGTGTACGAGGATGTTCGAGATCTGTCAATGTTAAATAATGTGCTGTCAGGGCTATTTCATTTTCGCTTTTCCTCTGGATGCGACCCGCAAGCGGGCCGAAAAGGGTTACGAGTGTGTGTGTTTTGCGGGCCGCGCCCGCAAAACACACACACTCGTAACGAAGCGAGCGCCTTAGGCGCGGGAAAGGACGACTTTTAAATAGCCCTGATGTGTTGTGATCTATGCTCACAGCATAGATCATCCAATCATCCATGCTCACAGCATAGTTTTCACCTTGTAATACATACCGATTCCCCGTATCGTTGCTTATAGTATATGAATTGTATTTCTGAAAGGACGAAGAAGCTATGCGTATCCTTGTCATAGGTGGTACTCGCTTTATCGGGTTAGCCACTGCGTCTCCTTTCCCAGCAGGGTCATGCGGTCGCCGTATTTCACCGTGGTCAGGTGCAGGTCGATCTGCCTGAAGGGGTACAACAAATTAGAGGCGAGCGAGCACAACTTGCTACATTTAAGCAGGCATTTCTGGATTTCGCTCCCGACGTTGTGCTGGACATGTTTGCTTTTGTTGAGCAGGATGGGTATGCGCTCATGGATCTCTGTCAAGGATTGGTGCGCCGCGTCGTTTTGATAAGTAGCCAGGATGTATACCGTGTCTATGGGCGTGTTAATCGCACTGAACCCGGTCCACCAGATACAGTACCAGTGACCGAAGACTCGCCTTTACGCGACAAACTCTATCCTCATCGCGGCATAGATCTCCCTGTTCCTGAGAGCGAAAAGCAGCGCATGCACGACTATGACAAAATCTTGATCGAGCGACTGGTGATGAACGATCCGACCATTCAGGGCACTGTCTTGCGCTTGCCAGCCGTTTATGGCCCCAATGATGGGCAGCATCGCCTCTTCGAATTTTTGAAGCGCATGGATGATCAGCGTCCGGCGATACTACTGGATGAGCGTATGGCACAATGGCGCTGGACGCGTGGCTATGTCGAAAACGTTGCCGCCGCCATCGCGCTCGCGCTCACAGATGAACGTGCTGCCGGGCGCATCTATAACGTTGGTGAGGCCAGTGCGCTCTCCATCAGCGAGTGGGTACATGCTATCGCAATGGCTGCCGACTGGCATGGGAACATCATCCCTCTTCCCACTGATCGTGTGCCGGCCCATCTTGTCCCAGACATCGACGTAAATCAAGACCTGCTGGTTGATACCACACGGATACGTGAAGAGTTAGGGTATCACGAGCTTGTCGACTCAGATGAGGCGCTCAAACGTGCCGTGGCGTGGGAACGTGCGAACCCGCCCAAAGAAATAGATGCGCACCAATTTGATTACGCGGCGGAGGATGCGGTATTGTCTTGAAAGAGGTGGTCCACTGGACAACTTGGTGGGTCACCTCTTTCTCTTTCAGATCGTCAGAGGCAGTCCAGGTAATAGTATAATTCTCCCCTTTCCCCCCTTAATTACTCTAAGGGCATACTGGCCTGATAATCGGCCCATCAAATACTCCACCTCTTCCTCTCCATGCGTGAAGCTCATGGAGAGGAAGAGGCGCTCTTTTCTTTAGTGGAGAGGGCTGGGGCATTCCCGACTTCCATTTTCGCTCATGCGAATAAGAATAGCTAAGTAGAAGCTACGAACAGACTCATCTCAAGGCGCTTCTCTCCCGGAAGAGAAACTGTTTGTGTGCGTGGTTACCCGCACGTGAGTAGACTGTTCAGCATACACGGAAGGAGAGTACACGAACTCAACCTGTGTACTCTCTTCCGTGTGGGGCGACTTTCGAGAGCCTGGATAATCAGGCTCAAGGTGTTGGTGGAGGCATAAGCCCCTAGCTTTCGCTATGAGGTCTGGTGACCTTGATAGAATAATCGCGAGGAAGGCATTAGTAAAATGAGCAAGCACATCCCAAATTCCATACCCAGGCAGATTCTCCTGCGAGACGTGGAAGCGTCCGACCTGCCTATTTTTTACGAGCAGCACCTAGATCCCGAGGCCAACTATATGGCGGCCTTTACAGCCAAAGACCCAACTGATCGCGAAGCCTTTATGCACCATTGGCAGAAGATTCTCAATGATGAGAGCACCACGAACAAGACGATTATTTCTGGGGAACAGGTGGCAGGAAGCGTCTCTCTCTATCGAGATGAAGAGATGGAGGGGCCAGAGGTTACCTACTGGTTTGGCAAGTCCTACTGGGGTCAGGGCATCGCCACCCAGGCGCTAACAGCCTTCCTGGATATTGTGCAAGTGCGCCCCATCTTTGGCCGCGCAGCAAAGGATCACCTGGCCTCGCGCCGCGTCTTGGAGAAATGCGGCTTCACTGTCTGCGGCGAAGGACGAGGCTACGCCAACGCCCGTGGCACGGAAATCGAGGAGCTTATCCTCCGCCACGATGCTTGAGAACGGAACCTTTCCCCATCACTCCATTCGGGGGTTGCACCACGTGTGCAACCCCCTTTACTCTCTTTCCCAACAGGTATATCAGGGCGATTCTGAGAGTTGACAGCATGTTGGAGTAGCACCTGAACGTTGTTGAACGACCCGATCCTACAATTTTTGTGGCAACGTAGGATGATAGGCTGGATCTTGCGTGAAGTCGAACGTTTCATAGAAATCGCCCAACTGGCTCAGGCCATCGCGTGGTGGTGCTGGCGGCCCGAATTTCCCCCCCTTGGCTGCATCGTTGTTCAATCCAGGTGTTGACTTATCAAAGAGATGGTTCACACTCGCAAGGGTGGGTAATCCGAAGCGGCGCTCTATGAACTTCAAAAGCGAGTTATGTTCGTATAAGTGGCCTGATACATAGCCGCGCCTGGCCCAGGGTGATACGACGAGGGCAGGTACACGCATGCCCAGACCATATGCATCCAATTGTGGTGGCGCGACATGATCGAAATAACCGCCCCCTTCGTCATAGGTCAGGAAAAGTGCTGATTTCTCCCACGCATCAGATTTGATGAGTGCATCGATCACTTTCGCCATCTTGATTTCCCCCTGGCGAATGCTCAGTGGGGGATGTTCGCTGGTGAATGCGTCTGAAATTAAGAAGGTGACCTGTGGGAGTGTGCCATTATTCAGATCGCTGTAATAGTCTTTTTCTTTGAATTGCAGGCGAGGATCTTTATACCAGCGCTTAAAGAAGGGAATAGCGTCGAAAAACTCTACCTCTGGGACGCTGCCCAGTCCTGTGCCCAGGTTGTAGCACTTCCAACTGATGTGATGTTCTTCCAGCAGATCGACAATGATCGGCCAATCCAGGCTGCCATGTGCAAGGCGGTGATTTTTAGTGATGCCGCCCGTGGTACCCGCCCAGAGCGCGAGCCGATTTGGCAACGTCGGGCCGAGTTGATAGGAAAAGTAGTTTCCGCAGAGGGTAAACGCATCGGCGAGTGCATAGTAGAAGGGGATATCATCTCCGTTATAATACCCCAGCGTCTCAGGTCCATCGGCAAGTACAAATCCATCCATTTTGCCATTGTTATATTCTTGATGGATGATATTCCAATCATGGGCAATGTCGCTCGTGTCATGTTTGGTGAAATGATAAGGCTTGACCATTTTCCCATTTTTATCGCGCAACGCGATATTCGCTGGTATGCCAAACCTGCCAACTTTAGGATAGTGGCCAAAATAGGCATCGAAGGACCTATTTTCCTGGCATGCAATCAGGACGTGTTCGATCTTCTTAGCCCCTTCCTCATTATTTGGTGAGGAAGAGGAATTGTCCTTTGCTCCACAGGCGCTCAATATGCTGCTGCCAACGGCGAGCGTACCGATCTGTTGCAAAATGCTACGCCGTGATTGAGGTAGTTTGAGATAGTGTTGGAGGTCCATCTGTCGCACTCTATTCTGCTAATTGAGCCGTTTATTTTGTGTGGCTATAGTAGCATGTCCAGACCGTATTTGCAAATTTTGTGCACCATGACCAGGGCTTTTCAATCTGTGGAGGCAATACTCACGTTCCGATGAGCGTAAGCAAGCAACCATTGTCGGAGCGTACTGGGACGGGACTATTGCCCCCACTGTTTCAATTCTAACTCCTCAGCGCCTTCGGCGCTTCGCAAGCCTGGTTTTGGTGTGAGTGGTGCCTGGG
>JACDAE010000688.1 GCA_013695595.1 Ktedonobacteraceae bacterium
CTTCAAGATCGCTCCCAACGTAACCAGCTTTAGCGGCTACGGGATGGGCAGCTACAGTTTCTTTAATCAGGGCGTGAGCATCTACGCCGCAAACGCATTTGAGGTCCCTGCCACCCTCCCGGCGGGCAGCCTCCACGATCTGTTCACGATCTTCCTTTCCACGGCAGGATCTGGTGGTATCCTGAACGTGATCAACAATACCGGCGGATCGTCAACCGCTGCCAACCCGGATACCCCGGTTACGGTGGTAAGCTATCCATAACGGTTTGACACTTCGTATAAACGTTGATTGAGGGCCATCAAGCTCCGTCTCTAGAGATGAAGTTTGATGGCCTTGTTTCTAACAGATGGAGGGCCACCTTGCGTGAGATATGGAATGGTATTAGTGGGTCTCTGCCTTCTGTTTGATATGTTTGACTGACTCGTCGATCAGGCTCTTCAGGGTGGACAAATCAATATCGTCGAGGCGCTTGATGTAAAGACAGCCCCCACCGAGGGTGTGCTTGCCTAATTTCTTGAGCAGATCGTCATATTGTTCAAAGCCGCCCATATTATAAATTGTCAAATTTTGCTTACGAGGCGAGAAGCCAGCGACTATCATGTCTCCCTCGCGCCCACTTTCATACTTGTAGTGATAGCTGCCGAATCCAATAATACTGCTGCCCCACATCCTGGGCTCCATTCCGGTGACCTGCTTCATAAGTTCCAGTATTGTAAAGCTATCTTGACGTTTTCGCTCATCGGCAACAGTGTTGAGAAATTGTTCAACGTTCTGGTCATTGGGGATGGTTTTGTTTTCTGTCATCACTTCCTCTTCGTATGCCAGGCAACCTGGTCGTGTGCTTTTGAAAGACACCCAATAATATACATATTCTGAGGTTAAAATAGCACAGGTGTTCTCATTTGTCCAGCCTTAAGTAGCCACCATAACCCACGATAAAACAGACATGCGCCACGGCCTCGTAGGCTATGGCGCATGCCGCTCAGGTGATCATCCTTGCACTCCGAGCCTTTTCGGATAACTCACCAGAGGTGATAATGTGACGTGGCCCCAACCGTAGGGGTTCGGCTCTGATTACTTGCGGCCTCGACATCATCGATCAGTGTACTCTGGTTATACTGCCCAACATCTGGGAGAACAGGAAGGGCACCAATCATTGGTCGGCATCGGGCCAGTAACATTTGCCGTGCGATAGATCGTGTTTGGTGGCAGCGTCAAATTAGATGGAGGAGCCGTGGTATAGCTGCCAGAGCCAACCGGGACGATAGACGATGCCTGCGCCCTTTGATAATAATTGGCATCCACGAAAACACCAGCTAACAACGCCGTTAACGTGATAGAGAGCATAACAAAGACTCTGCCTTGTCTTGAAAATGCTTTCAACATTCTCTACATACAGTTCTTTCCTTCGTGTCGCAGTGGACCCTCGCATACACTACTCATGTCATCGTGAGGATCGGACGACAGGGTACAAAACGACGTTACACAAACTTAGTGTAACGCTCCAGGGAAAAAGCACAAACCTCCATGGTTTGCCTATGAAAAAGGGAAAGGTCCGCCTTATGGATTGATCTCACGAAACACGTTTAACAGTCCGGCATACCAGTGACCACTCTCTTTGATGATGCGACGCTGGGTAGGATAGTCAATATAGACGATGCCAAAACGCTTAGAATAGCCCTCGCTCCACTCAAAATTGTCCATGAGTGACCAGACAAAGTAGCCGCGCAAAGGTGCTCCCTGCTCCATAGCTTCGGCACAGGCTGTAATATATGCCTGTATATAGGAAACGCGTCGGGAGTCGTTGACTGTATTATCGCCATCCCAGGTATCGGGAAAGGCAGCTCCGTTCTCGGTCACATAGAGATTGCGAACCGGATAATTGCGTCCCAGATCGACCAGCAGATCGCGCAAGCCATCCGCACAAATCTCCCAACCCATATCGGTATAGGAGGCGTTGGGGACAGGCGAGACACTTTCACAGCGATCGGCAAGTGGCTGTGTCCGCGCACCACGAACCACCACACGCGAATAGTTATTCACACCTAGAAAGTCCAGCGGAGCCGCAATAAGCGCCAGATCGCCATCCTGAATCGGAGGTGGATTGAGTCCCATGTGCTCAAAGAAATGCTCAGGATAAGCAGCACGATAGATTGGATCAAGGAACCAACCATTGTGAAATTGATCGGCAAGCTTCACATCGCGCAGCGTTTCAGCTCGCTCGTCGGCGTTATAGACCCGGTTCAGGAGATGAGTAATCCCCACCTGCGCATTGGATGGCAGATGAGCACGCATCCTTGCGACGGCCAGTCCGTGCCCTAAGAGGAGATGATGAGCTGCGTCAATCGCCGCCTGGCGGTCGTTCAGGCCGGGCGCATGGACTCCGACCCCATAGCCGAGGTAAGCGCTACACCATGGCTCATTGAGCGTAATCCAATTCGTGACACGATCCCCCAGATGTCGTGTAACCAGCTCAGCGTAATCGGCAAAGGCATAAGCAGTCGCGCGATTGAGCCAGCCACCCTCCTGCTCCAGTTGTGATGGGAGGTCCCAGTGATAGAGCGTCGCGAAGGGCTGAATGCCTTTCGCCAGTAGCATATCTACCAGGCGATCATAAAAATCCAGGCCAGCCTGATTGACAGAGCCACGCCCATTGGGTAGGATACGCGGCCAGGCAAGCGAGAAGCGATACCCACCAAGGCCAAGCTTCACCATCAGATTAGTATCTTCCTCGATCCGATGATAGTGGTCCGTTGCCACCTCACCATTCTGGCCTTGATAGGTTCTTCCTGGCATATTCGCAAAATCGTCCCAGATGCTGGCCCCCCGGCCATTCTCATAGGCGGCACCCTCAATCTGATAAGAAGCGGTCGCGGCACCCCAGAGAAATTGGCGGGGAAACCTTCTAGCCAGATCGGTCTCGTCCCCTGTCTCAATACGCGGATTAGAGGTAATGCTCATGGGTTCTCCTGTTCATTGGACTATTCATTCTTGTGGGTAAAAATGATCATGGGTAGAGGGCATGAGTTTCTACCCATCGGATCGTGTCCCACACGGGCGCAGGCAAGCTCATGTCCCTACGCCAAAAGGAAACATTTTCGGTAGTTGAACGGTATCGGGGCGCGTCCTTGCGACCGCCCATGGGCTAGAGGATGCGTTCTGCTATATCCAAAGATTGGTTATGACCCTGGCCCTTGAGTCGAGACACCCACTCTGACGGGTAAGGAGGAGCTCGACTCAAGCAAGACACCGATACTTTACGAAATCGATATCTATTCCATAACTATGAATATACTGATTTTGGGAGAGGTTGTCAAGTCTATTTGTGCAAGTTGCGAATTTTCTTCTGATACTTACAAGAAAGCGATTGCTAAAAAGCGTTCTTTCTGCTTAGGATGTGTTATAATAGAGCGAAAATTTCTGAAAAACTGTTGGGAGGAACCGGATGGCAAAAAGACATAGAACAGATGCGCGCCCGACCATCGCACAGATTGCCCAGATTGCGGGGGTCTCGGTGCCAACTGTCTCGAAGGTCTTGAATGGCCGTGCAGATGTAGCGGTGTCTACACGCGAACGAGTTGAGCAGGTGATTGAAGAACATGGCTTTGTGCGCAATCGCGCGGCCCGTGCTTTACGTAAGGGAAAAACCGGACTGGTGGACCTGATCCTACCACGCCTGGACGATGAATATTATCTCCCAATTTTAGAGGGAGTCGCTCAGGTACTGCGTGAGGCTGGCGTGAGGCTGGTGCTGACCTCGACCAATTATCGATCCGAAGAAGAGGTACAATGGATCGATACCGTCACCGATCACTCGACCGATGGCATCCTCGTCGTCCTGCCATCCGAGGAGGCAATTGAGCATCTTGAGCATTCGGGTTTGCCCTATGTGCTCATCCATAACCAGGGCGGTCTACTGTCCACTGTGCCTTCGGTCAGGATTACCAGTTGGGAGGGAGGCTTTGTCGCGACCTCTCACCTGATCAACCTCGGACACCGCCGCATTGCCTATATCGGCAAAACTGCCTCGGCACGGGATGCAATCGAGCGCATCGCAGGTTATCGTGCGGCCCTGAGTGAGGCCAATGTGCCGATTGATCCGCAGTTGCAGTGCGATGGAAATTTTACCGAGGCCGATGGCTACACGGCAACCAAAACCTTATTGAAATTGGCAGAACCACCAACAGCAATCTTCACGGGCAATGATCGCCAGGCCGCTGGCGTGTACAAAGCGCTCCATGAACTCGGCATGTCCGTGCCCGGCGATATGAGTATCATCGGTTTTGATAATCTTTCCTACACCGAACTCATGAACCCTCCTCTAACCACAGTCCACGCTCCACGCCTGGAACTGGGACGTACAGCAACAACCATGCTCCTCCATCTGATCAACGAGGAGCCACTGGAAATGGCACGGGTCGTGCTCCCTACCCATTTTGTCGAACGTCAGTCTTGCCGGGCGTTGCCACACTAACACGAAATACCCCAATTACCGTAGGGACCAGATTGATGACTCTGTCGGGAAAAGATGTCCTTTTCGATTGCCCGACAGAGTCATCAATCTGGTCCCTACGGTGTTACAGGTATTATGAATTTTTGATTTCATGGCGATTGACAGAAGAATAGGGGTACGATGCAACACAGCAAATAAGCCCGTCCTGGTAACTACTTTTTCTAAAATACTTGGCGCACCTGTCCTACCTACTTGACAACTGGCAATAAATTCACTATATTCGTAATATCCCGATATTGATTTCGTAAAGTGTCGAAAAGAGTCGAGCAGGATTGTCGCCCTGTTCTAATTCAGACCCAGGAACTCTTCAGGCGAGGATTACTCCCTTGAGTGAAGGATGAACGAGATGGACACACACAAGCGAAGTCGCTACGCTGCTCCAGCAGATCGAGTTGGAATACACAGCAGGCACTCATCGGATTAGCGTGCGATAGAGCATGGCATACCTTCATTTCGGCGCGTATGGAGCAAATGAGCTTGCACCATGAAGCCCTGGCACGACTCATCGGCTCCGATAAGGCGATCATGCTCGTTGCTAGCAACCTGGATCGCCTCTAGCCTTAACGTAGTATCTCTCGTATTTCCAGAAACCCCCAAAAGGAGATGCCATGGATGCACATCCTACCGGTGCTATGAGGCACCGCAAACCTGTTCAACGGCTGATCGAGATATTTGTACTACTCTGTAGTATGGGAATCCTCGCAGCTTCTCCCCTGTTCACCCACCTTCCTACCGCTTATGCCGCAGGGAGTGTACAAATCAACGCTGGCGGCTCTGCTGCGGCTCCCTTTGTCTCCGATACGGACTTTACAGGCGGAGCTGCCGGTGCGATCACAACAGCGGCAATTGATACCAGTGGAGTAAGTAATCCCGCTCCCCAGGCAGTTTACCAGACAAACCACGTTGGCCCTTCTTTTACCTATACCATTCCCGGCCTGACAGCCAATGCCGCCTACACGGTGCGCCTCCATTTCGCCGAGACCTACTGGACCAAAGCGGGACAACGCGTCTTCAATATCAGCATCAACAGCCAGCAAACGCTGAACAACTTCGATATTTTTGCCGCTGCTGGTGGCATCAACAAAGCGGTGGTCAAACAATTCAGCACGACCGCCACCACATCTGGAACGATCAACATCTTGTTCACTTCGGTGGTGAACCAGGCTCAGATCAATGGCATCGAGGTGTCTGGTGGAACGTCATCAACACCGACGCCAACACCAACATCAACGTCTACACCGACGCCAACACCAACCGGCACGCCCACAACCTGGACCCCGGTGTGGAGTGACAACTTCGCCGGTTCAGCGGGCAGTACTCCGTCTTCTGCAAACTGGATCGAGGATACCGGAACAGGGTATCCTGGCGGCCCGGCGAACTGGAGCACCGGTGAGGTTGAGACGATGAGCAAATCAACCAGTAACGTCTACCTCGACGGTAACAATCACCTCAACATCACGGCGCTCAATGTCAACGGCGCGTGGACATCGGGTCGTATTGAAACCCAGCGCAGCGACTTTGCAGCCCCGGCTGGCGGTATGTTGCAGGTGTCTGCATCCATCAAGCAACCAAATCCCACCAATGGGGTGGGCTACTGGCCGAAATTCTGGTCACTGGGCGCAGGTTACCGCAGCAACATTTCAAGCTGGCCAGCAGTCGGCGAATCTGACATTATGGAAAATGTGAACGCACGTAGTGAACAATCGGCGACGCTGCACTGCGGAACCGCTCCATCTGGCCCCTGCAACGAATACGACGGCCTGACCAGCGGACTGGCGACCTGCCCAGGCTGCCAGACAGGCTACCATACCTACTCAGAGATCATTGATCGTACCCACTCGAACGAACAGATCCGCTGGTACCTGGATGGTCAGCAGATCTGGGTGGTCAATGAGAGCGAGGTAGGTGCCAGCACATGGCAGGCAGCGGTCGATCATGGCTTCTTCCTCATCTTTGCGCTTGGCATTGGTGGAGCGTTCCCCAATACGGTCTGCAGTTGCACCTCGCCTACCAGCGCGACCTCGTCGGGCGGCACATTGAGCATCGGCTCCGTCTCCGTCTCTCAGACGACCGGAACCCCACCTCCACCGCTGACGACACCCCCGACGCCGACCACGTCCAGCACTGTCGCCGTTAGCGGCACACAGGGCAACTGGAAATTGATGGTGAACGGCTCACCCTATCAGGTAAAGGGCGTCACCTTTGGACCACCCAGCGCTGCCTCACTTGCATACATGCCTGATCTGCAAGCGATGGGAGTCAACACGATACGCACCTGGGGCACCGACGCCACAACGCAACCACTTCTTGATGCGGCATCAGCCTATGGTATTAAAGTGATCAACGGATTCTGGCTCAACCAGAACGCCGATTATGTCAACGATACCAACTACAAAACGACCACGCTCACCGCCATTAAGAACGCGGTAAGCATGTATAAGAACCATCCGGGTGTCCTCATGTGGGATGTCGGCAACGAGGTCATCCTCACCTTGCAGAACTACTATTCAGGCACCCAGCTTGAGGCCGAACGCAACGCCTATGCGCAATACGTCGATCAGGTGGCTCAGGCGATTCACGCAATCGATCCGAACCATCCAGTCACCTCGACCGACGCCTGGACGGGTGCCTGGCCGTACTACAAGGCGAACGCGCCTCATCTCGACCTGTACGCGGTAAACTCCTATGGGGCAGCCTGCAGCGTCAAGCAGAACTGGATCAGTGGTGGATATACGGTACCATATATCGTTACCGAGAGCGGGCCTGCTGGCGAGTGGGAAGTCCCGAATGATGCCAATGGTGTCCCGACTCAGGAGACCGATGTTCAGAACAGCCAGGGATATGCCACCGCCTGGAATTGCATCACCGGCCACACCGGCGTTGCGCTTGGTGCCACACTCTTTCATTATGGCATTGAGAACGACTTCGGCGGCATCTGGTTCAATCTAATCCCCGGACGCTGGAAGAGGCTGTCAGACTTCACGGTTGCTCAACTTTATGGCGGACACATCTCGACCAACACGCCGCCTGTAATCAGCAACATGACGCTGGGCCAGACGAGCGTCCCAACGAATGGTCAGTTGACCGTCAATGTCAATGTCAGCGACCCCAACGGCGACCCGTTGCGCTACAATGTGATGTTTAGCAGCAAATACGTTGATGCAAATACCGCATTCCGGTACGCGACATTCACGCAGACGGGTCCAGGTTCGTTCTCGGTCACACCACCAAACCAATTGGGCGTCTGGAAAGTGTATGTCTACGCCTATGATGGGCAGGGCAATGTCGGGATCGAGACGCTATCATTCAAGGTGGTGCCACCATCAGTGCCGGGCACGAACGTAGCGATTGGCAAACCAACGACAGCGTTTTCCTATCAGGCTACGGGAACTGGTGCACCCTATCCACCGTCAAACGCAACCGATGGCAACATCTCGACACGCTGGGCAACCGACTGGAGTGATCCGCAGTGGATCGAGGTCGATCTTGGCAAGGTGACGACGATCAACCACATCCAGCTCGTCTGGGAGTCTGCTTATGGTAAATCATACCAGATCCAGGTTTCCAACGACGGCACGACATGGACGCCCATCTACTCGACGACGACCGGGAGTGGTGGTGTTGACGACTTCAATGTAAGTGGTTCGGGCCGGTACGTGCGCATGTATGGAACGCAGCGCGGAACCACCTATGGCTACTCGCTGTGGGAGTTTGGGATTTATACTCCCTAAATAGAGCTTTTCGGTCTGCAACAGGCGGCGTCGAGCCACTCGTTGCAGACCTGTTCAATGTGGTGATAAGCAGATTAGAAGCCGCGCAAGCCCGTGACATGAATACGCAAGGCGACGGGGTATAGATGGGCGAAGTTCTCCGCCGTCGCGAAACTTCTGCTGATGAAATCCTGATATTTCGCCACAAACACAGGATTTTGATCGGCGCTGGGATCTTCTGGACTCGTATGTGCCTCTCCGGTGAGCACAATAATGTCGCCGCCTGCACTATTACCATCAAAATTGAGAGACACCCTGGCATTCTTTTGCAAGTGTTCGTAGCGTTTCGCACCAGCTTTACTGTATACCAGAATCGTCGACGTTGGCTCATCCCACACAAACCACACGGGATTAGGTTGTGGGGTGCCCTTCCCATCTACGGTCGTCAACCAGAGAATAGGATCATCGTGGAGCCGACGCGCGACGCGCTCTCCAAAAGGTGTTGCTGGATCTGGAAGCTGAAATACCATGTACTTTTCCTTTCTTCATTCATCTTTTACAATCGAATTCGCTCCATCTTGTGCCCGTTTTGGGGGTAAAACAGGAGCAATCTCAAATTCGACCAGATCTTGTCAATGTGCTTTCCATTGCTGAAATAGGTTAGAATCATCGCACTCCATAAATAACATCAGATACCTCCTTGCATATTCCATGGGATGCCAGACAGAATTATACAAAGATACTCACCGCTCCTTGTTTTATTCACCTTCATCCGCACCAAAGGTAGTCTGGTGAGTCCACAAGCAATAAGTATTTTGTACTATGCCTGAGATGCATAATCCACCATTCACATAAATATATGTTTAAATATATACATATTAAGCATACTGAATTCGCTCGCAAAGCGGAAGATGCGGCCGCGTCTTCTTGCACAAATGATTTGTTGACGCTGAGCAAAGCGTTTATTTTCCTTAAAGGACATATCTATGGAAATATCTGAGCAGCACCAAAAGCCTCAAGTGATCGTTGAGGCCACACCACCCAAACAAGTACAAAATATCACTGAGGCCACACCATCCAGGCAACCGGAGCAAATCAGAGAAACAACGAAACCAGGCGAGGACCGAATTGTATTGCTGACTGATGGTATTTTTGCAATTGCATTAACGCTTCTCGTCTTAAGCATTCAGGTTCCTGTAACACACGATCCTACAGTTTTTAGTAACCTCTTTAAATTCGATGGCGATTTCTTTACAAACACACGCAGTTATATCATAACCTTTGGGGTCTTAATCAGTTACTGGAGAATACATCGCCGATTGATGAATAATCTTGAGCGTATTGATAATACATTCATATCAATAAATGTTGTTTTCCTGGCTTTTGTTGCCTTTTTCCCTGCAACGAACAGCCTCTTGAGAAACTCTCAGTTCCGAGAGGCAGTCATCATCTATACGGTCGTCCTGGCTGGTTGTGGCTACTCTGCGGCACTACTTGTCATTTACGCATTTGGAAATCGTCGCCTGGTTGCAGATAATAATGATTTTCGCAGCCCACGATCCCTCAAGATCTCCACCATCATCACTCCCACTTTTTTCCTGATGAGTTTACTTCTTTTGCTTATCCCGAACTTCGATCCAGGTAGTGTCTTCTATTACTGGCTGATCCTACCAATTGGCTCCATAATTTATACGCGTGCAAAGAAATACAGGAATAAAAGTGCCTGACAGTATCCGACCCTCCCAAAAGTGCGAAATGAAGCTCACTAATCTTGAGTAATGCAGCTTCATATTCAGGAAGTCCTGCAACGTCTCCATCTCGAACCCTACCAGCAACGCGCCACCCATGCGCTCTCAGGCGGTCAACGCCAGCAAGTAGCGGCGGCAGGTATCCTGGTCATGCGACCATCTATTTTTCTCTTCGATGAGCCATTTGCAAATCTGGACGCACAGGCGGTCGATGAATTAGAAACACTCATCGCCGCTCTCCGCTCCGAAGGGTGTACGGCATGGGGATCTTGGACAATATTTCGTATGCCATCGACCTCTCACTGCGCTTCCTGCCCAGCGTCACACGTGATTTCATCACTACCTATGATGCCCAACGTGCACGCGGCTTCGAGATCGACAAACTACGTGGAGGCATCTTCGCCAAAATAGCACGCCTGGCCCCCATGATCGTGCCCGTTATTATCGGCTCCATCGTCGATGCCGAAGACATTATCAATGCCATGGAGCTACGCTGCTTCGGCGTGGGTAAACGCACCTGGCTGATCCAGTTGCATCCGCGCCGCATCGACCTTTTCTTGATTCTCTGCGCTCTCTTCCTGCTGGTTGTCGTCACGGTCCTCAATATCCTTGGCAATTTTACGCTGCTGCCGGGCATCTATTTTCTGCATACACAGGGGATTCCACCTGCTCCCGTGACGCGTTGAAGGTGCACACAGAAAACATGGTATAGTAAGAGAAAAGCATTCAGCACATACTGAGCAAGGAAAGAGTTTATGCCAGAAATCGATGGGGATCATACTTTTGGTTTTGATACGCTTGCCTTACATGCAGGCCAGCGACCCGATCCGACAACGGGGGCACGTGCAGTGCCAATCTATCAGACAACCTCGTATGTTTTTGATGATACCGACCATGCCGCTCATCTCTTCGCACTGCAACGCTTTGGCAATATTTATACGCGCATCATGAACCCAACTACCGCCGCCTTTGAAGAACGCATCGCCGCACTGGAAGGTGGAACGGGTGCCGTGGCGACTGCTTCCGGCATGGCGGCGCAGATGGCCGTGATGATGACCCTGCTGCGACCGGGCGACGAAATAGTCTCATCGAGCAGCCTGTATGGCGGAACTCACACGCAATTTGATCTCACGCTGCGCAACTGGGGCATCAATACCATTTTCGTCGATAGCACCGATCCGGAGAATTATCGCCGTGCCATTACAGAACGCACGCGCGTATTATACGGCGAAACGATCGGTAATCCACGCGGCGATGTGCTCGATATTCGGGCGGTTGCCGATATCGCGCATGAGGCGGGAGTGCCGCTGGTCATTGACAGCACATTTGCCACGCCATATCTCTGCCGCCCATTTGAGCATGGAGCCGATATTATTGTACATTCAGCCACAAAGTTTATCGGCGGACACGGCACATCTATCGCGGGAGTGTTTACCGAACATGGCACATTTCCGTGGGACAACGGCAAATTCCCACATATCGTGAATCCCTCGCCTGGCTATCACGGTGTACGCTTCTACGAAACATTTGGCGACTTTGCCTTCGTTATGAAAGCTCGCGTGGAGACAGTGCGCGATACGGGACCCAGCCTGAGCCCCTTCAACTCCTTCCTGCTCTTGCAAGGGCTTGAGACACTATCACTACGCATGGACAGACATTGCCAGAATGCACTACAGGTTGCAAACTTCTTGCATGAACATCCCGCTGTCAGTTGGGTAAATTATGCAGGGCTGCCCAATGATCCCTCCTACGAACTTGGGAAACGCTATCTCCCCAAAGGGGCCGGTGCCGTTTTCACCTTTGGCGTCAAGGGAGGCTATGAAGCAGGCAAAACAGTTATCAACAGCGTGAAATTATTCTCACATCTTGCGAACGTCGGCGATGCACGCAGCCTGATCATCCATCCCGCAAGCACCACCCATCAGCAACTAACCGAAGAGAACCAGCAAGCCGGTGGCGTGACACCTGATCTCATCCGTATCTCGGTAGGACTTGAGAACATCGAAGATATTTTGTGGGATCTCGATCAAGCCCTGCGTAAAGCAACACGAACGATGTAAGCGTATAGAATGCACAATGTCACACCTGGAAGATAGAGGTATCATATGACTGAATCGACCACAAATAATCTCGTACCCGATATGTTTGAGCGCCTGAAATTGTTGCAGCAATACCGACATGTTGCCATCGTAGGTGTTTCCGCAGACCAGTATCGTCCCAGCCATTTCGTAGCGATCTACCTGCAAGCGGAGGGCTACGACATCATCCCAATCAACCCACGCTATGCGGGCAAGACCATCCTGGGGAAGAGAGTATATGCATCGCTTACAGAGGCAAAAGAGGCCGGCGAGCAGATCGAAATTGTAGATGTATTTCGCAAAGCGGAAGACACGCCTCCCATCGCCGACGAAGCCGCAAAGATCGGCGCCAACGTTTTGTGGCTGCAACTGGGAGTGCGCAACGACGCAGCAGGGAAAAAAGCGCAGGCAGCCGGACTTGTCTTCGTGCAAGATCGATGCATGAAGATAGAGCACGCGCGTTTCTTCGGTGGCCTGCATACGATAGGGCTGAATACAGGCGTGATCCTGGCACGAAAATTATAGGAGGTCGAAGCTTCCATCGCTATCTTGTAAATTGGGAGGAGGAGTTGCCGCTTCTGAGAGCATTCGGAAGAATGACATTACATGTACACGTCGTATTTGCAGCAGAGAGGAAAACAGACCAATGTCACCATCTGAGGAGCGTCAACCAACACTCATTTCCAGGAGTTTGCCAGGGTCGAACGAGATGAGATCAGTCTGCACTTCAATGTTGCTGAAGGTCACCAGGTCTATTGGATTGGCGTAATCAATATTGAGGCGTTGTATCAGCAGTATTTGCCCACTGGTGCCATTCAGGCTCCACTCACGTCTCAACCCTGGAGAATGAAAGAATTTGTCCTCCGCGATCCTTTTCAGAACCTTCTCATCTTTGGGGAAAGTATACCCGAAGAGGTGAGCAATGCACAACAAGGAGCGTGAAGATACCTGTAAATCTCAGAGGTGCTGACCTTGAGCGGCACCCATCTTTATTCAGGGTTGTCAGGAAAAAAGATAAAGTATGCAAAATTGTACAGATACATACAACAGCCACAATACGCTAGCCGCGATATAGATACGCTCACCCATCCCGACCCAACCTATGCTCACAAAGAGACCGAACACCGCCAATGCCAATACAATAGTCACTGATAATACAAAAGAAGGGCGATAGAACCCCTGCCAGTGTGTATCCATCTTGAAGCAATTCGATAGGAGGAATGCGGCAATCATCAGGCTCAGGAAGGAGCTACCCGCGCCGATCCAATGGATCAGAGATGGTAGTGTCCCAGGTGGATGAGGTGACTTGACATCACCTGGAAAGATACCCGTCACCACCATTCCAGCCCCTGCAAACCTTAGCAATAGCACGCTGATACGGGCTTGTGTTGAGGCAACCAATGAGCGAGCAAGTCCCAGGGCAAGGGCAAATTCACTCAAGGCCAGCGTGAAAAAAGCAACCGTCATGAGCAAACCAAAAGCACCAATTGCATAGTTGCTCACAGCATGCGTGATGGGATTCAACTCTGGTCTCAGAACATGCAAGATGACCACAGCCACAACGAAATAGAGAATGCCCACAATGGCAATGAGTGCAAGCCACACATCCGGCTTGCACTGACGATTTTCTGGCACAATCTTCGCTCCCCATCTTTGAACTGCTCTATTCTAGCACACGTTAAGGC
>JACDAE010000699.1 GCA_013695595.1 Ktedonobacteraceae bacterium
GGATAAGCAGGTGTACACCGAGAGACTGATTATCTCTACTATACGCGCTCCCTACGATAATCCAGGCAATCTGGCCCAGATGATAAGTTGGCAGGTAAGGAGCAACACTGCGTACGATATCAGGCATGAGGGAGAGCGGCAGCCAGAGCCCTGAGGCGAATGAGAGCAGCAGGGTCAGAATTGTCGAAAGCGCGGTGGTCAAATTGGGCGTACCAATCAGACCAAGGAAGAGTCCAAGCATGCTCAGGGGAATCATCCCAACCACCATCATCCCAAGCAGCTCGGCCCATATCGCCAGGTCCATATGTACTTTTCCACTCAGGCCAGCGACGGCGAAGAGCAACAGAATAGAGATTACGCCAGTCAATAGAATCATCAGCAGCTTGCTCCCCAGGAAGAGTGCGGCACTCATAGGCGTTGTGCGCAGGAGTTTATTCCAACCTAGCGAGCGCTCGTTCGCCAGTGAGATGCTGAACGTCTGGAAAGCAACGATGAACGCTCCATAGGCCGCATATGAGGCCACAATGGTAGGGCCATAGGCGCTGGGAAAGGTAAAACCAAAGATGAGAAAGAAGAGCGTCGGAAAGGCAATACCGAAGACGAGCGCAGGTGGGTTGCGGAACACCTTTAACATCTCACAGTAGAAAAAGTAGCCTGCGGGAGCTGCTTTACGATGCGTGGTCAGGATTGCTTCCGGTTCTGAAATGTGTTCAGATGATGTAGACATATCTCTTGTTCCCTTCCATACTAAAGGATATAAGCATTGCGTTTCTGTACTAAGCGGTATGCTTGTCGTTATCAGTCAGGGCCAGGAATGCTTCTTCGAGTCCGGCACCGATGACTTCGAGATCGCTCAACTCGACCTCGCCCTTAAAAAGTGGGGCCAGGACGGCTTCGGGCTGCTTTGTATAGATTTCAAATTTATTGTCGATACGCTGGACAAACTGTACGCCAGTAAGTTCATTGAGCTCCTCAACTGTACGATCAGTTGCCCGAAAGCGTACATGTTTGCCCCCAACATGACCCTTGATCTCATCAGGAGTGCCATCAGCGATAATCTGCCCCTTGTTGATCACCACGATACGTCGCGCCAGGGCATCGGCTTCTTCCAGATTATGGGTCGTCAGAATGATTGTTTTGCCACGTTTAATCTGTAGATTGATCTGGTCCCAAAAGCTGCGCCGTGCCTCCACATCGAGGCCCGTAGTGGGTTCATCGAGGAAGAGCATATCTGGATTGCCAACAAGGGCGAGGGCAAAGTAGACGCGCTGCTTCTGACCACCTGAGAGCCGCCCCAGACGTGTGTTGGTCTTCTCTGTCAGCCCGGCCATCTTGATCGCTTCCTGTGTGAGCATGGGATTATCGTGAAAGCGCCCGAAGAGTTCAACGAGTTCGCGCACTTTAAGTGTTTCAGGCACACCCGATTCCTGAAGCATGACGCCGATACGCTTACGATGGTTGGCGAGGCGTGGGTTCTCACCAAACAGGGTGACACTGCCACTGGTCGCTCGCCGCATACCAAGCATCAAGGCGATAGAGGTAGATTTACCAGCTCCATTCGGGCCCAGAAAGGCCACAACCTCGCCTGGCTCAACCTTGAGACTAACATCTTTTACCGCCTGGACGCTCCCATAGTTCTTCGTGACATGATTCAGCTCGACAGCGGGGACCGTTGTACTCGTTGCCATTGATGTATTCTCCTTTATCTATCAAAAAATGTGACATTTAACCGGTAACATGTGGTCCTATCGTTCTGTCAAACGTCATTGCGCCCCCACACGGGATTATAAATGGCTCCCCTACAGAAAGAAAAACCATGCTATGAACGTTGACACAATACTACCGTTCTTCTTTTTTACCATGACTACCTCCCAATATCTCTCTGAGCGCGTTACGATGCTCCAGAAACGCATTTCTACCAGCTTCGGTGGCCTGAATATACGTCTGTGGCTTGTTAAGGACAAACGCTTTTACAATAGTGAGATAACCTGCTTCTTCCAACTTATGCAGGTGCGCACCCAGATTGCCATCGGTCAGTTCAAGTGTTTCTTTGAGCAACGTGAACTTCATCTGTGTCTCCGCTGGGAGCGCAATCAGCATTGCCATAATACGTAGACGCACGGGTTGGTGAATAATTTCGTTAAGGGACGCCATTGTTACTTTCGCCTTAGAAGATACGTACCCAGGCAGACAAGTGGTAATCCAGCAAACACCGCTGACCACAACCAGAAGTAATTGGGCAGTAGATAGTACCCTATCACCGACATACAGGTAACCGCTACGCCAAGCACAATGGCGGTCGGCTGCTGAAGCCATAAACCCGCGTTAATATAGCCAAACATCACGACGGTGATCCAAAGCAGCGCGACCTGCGGTGGAGTCAAAGGGAAGATAATGAGCCAGAGAATGATAAAACAATAAAGCACCCCATAGAAGATGCCTAATCGCGAACCGATGAAAGCGGCCCGCGATCCCGGAGCCGTACGCGTACGTCTACCTTGTACCATACCAACGACAGCAGAGCCTACAATACCGCACAACACCATCACCGTCCAGGTTACCGGAATCCATTGAGGTTGAAACTGACTGATGAGAAAACAAATCACCCAGACGCTTCCCCAGATTAACATATGATAAGCCCAGATATTAAAAGCATTCTGCGCCGTCCTGGTCGCATGCTGGATATCATTCAGTGCAGCCTGGGCCTCTTCAGGCGTAATATTCATTGCTCTCTCTCTTTAATTTCTCGTTACAGAGTACTCTGTGATATAGAGTACTCTGTATATAGGGCTTTGTCAATAGGGCATTTGGTGAATATAGAGCATGTACTCTTGCATTCATGCCAATTTTACACTATAATTGCGCAACGGAGGCGCTCTCTTCCTATTTTTATTTCCAATGGAAGTCAGCACATTCAAATGTACAAATACGATATCCTAATTTTATGGAGGTTTTTTTATGCCTAAGCGTCATGTGACACGCTTTTCTCTTGGTGCCTTTTTACTGCTCTTACTTTCTGCTTTTATTGTGGGCTGTGGTTCTTCTACTGCCAGTACACCACCAAAAGCGACCGCTACGGCCCCTGCCCCTACTCCAGTACCTACCGTTATGTTGACAACATATAAAGGGACTGGCTATGCGATAGGGTATCCACAGGGATGGACTTTACAGGGAAGCGGCCAACAGGTTCAGATTTTAGATGCCACCCAGGATCAACTGCTCATTCAAACAGCAACAGGCTCATCTGGCTCAAGCTCTTCCAATACCCATCTCATGGAAACTGTTTTGCAAGGTTTGCTCAATATAATGAAACAGGGATCAAAAGATTTTAAAGAAATAGGTGGAACACAAAAAACGACGGTTGGAGGTGCAGCCTGGGATCAAAGGATTTTTACAATGACAGATCCAAAACTTGGCCCAATACAATTTAATATTCTCTATACACAAAACCCCAAGAATACTGGTCAAATCATTACAATGCTTTATGGGACAACAACAAAAACATTTGACAAGGTTAATACAGATAACTTTCAGCCAATGCTTCAGTCATTCCAATTCCAGGCCTAATAATTTTTGTTTAGCAAAAGAAGAATGCTCATGAGTGGAGCGGGACGGGGAAACCTCACCCCGGCGACAAGGGTAAGCTCAAGGCCCCTGCCCCGCTCCACGCCTCCCCTTACCCCTACTCATGAGCATCAAACACACAATTGAGAAATGATTTACATGGCATCCAACATCGCCCGTATAAATCCGACTGCAACTGAGACCCAATCGAAAGCATGCGTCCAAGCAACCCATTCTTGCTGCGTCGGCCAACCCGGCTTGTAGCGCGGTATCATCTCTTTGGGCATCACTACGGCCCACTTGCTACCTTCACCCAGACCGCCAGGGGTGAGGCGAATACAGATATTAAAAACCGTCTCCTGTGGCAATTGGATCTTCCAATCTGGCAGCGTTTTCAATAAGGGATCGTTGCGCCAGACGTTAAAAAGTGCCGGATCTTCGGGCGCACCAGCCTCCGAACGCCTGAGTGTGATCACCTGCCCGACAACCGCCGCACGCTGCCACTCAGGAAAACGTAGCCAGACCGAGTAACGATACTCGTCCAGGCCCATCGCTTTGATAAATTCGCGATATCCCTCACGTTCCAGGCGACGACTCGTATCTTTTTGCCAGAGCTGAACCATCGCGTCCAGGCGTTTCTTCTTTTCTTCCACCCTCAAAGAGGCAAATGATCCTGTATCAGGGGGATACTGTTGTGCTTGCATGTCGAAATTCTCGCTTTTTCGTGTTTCTTAGATTATCTGGAGATGATATTGCTGATATTTACTTAAAAACGCTGGACAATACTGCTGCATCCACGCCGTTAAATCATGTGCTAATGGGGCAACAAATGTGCATCGTTCGTTAGCAGGATAGCTTTGCAGCGTCAGACTACTGGCATGGAGAAACTGGCGTGTAAGTCCAGCTTCAGGCGTCTTTACTTCCGCCATGGGTGCATACACCTGATCACCGACGATGGCATATTCCGCAGCCGCAAGATGAGCACGGATCTGGTGCGTACGACCCGTCACAGGACGTACTTCAAGCAGGATAAAATCTCCCGCGCGTGCCAGCACCTTTACGAGCGTAGTTGCACTCTGCCCATCGGCACCAACGATACAACGACGACGCTCGTCAGGGTCGCGCTGCAAAGGGCCATCCAGCACAAATTCATTGCCGTCCTCAAATGCTCCGAGAAGGCTTGTATACTTGCTCTCTTCCGTCTGATGGGTGCTGATACGAAATGTTGTGCGAGGCCGTGCCCACTCTGGCGCTCCATGAGAGACAACAGCGAGGTAGCGCTTTTCAAGCGTGTGGGCATGAAACTGCCGCACAAGATGCCGTCGCGCTCGTTCTGTGCGTGCCAGCGCCACCACACCCGATGTATCTTTATCCAGGCGATGGAGCAGACAGGGGCGCGGCAATAATCCCTCCTCTTTGATCAGGCGCTCTATACGCTTCTGGCGCAACATGACCTGCACATCAGAGGGTGCTCCCGCCCACGCAGGCTCATCTGGCAATTCTGGTGCCTGCCAGTTTTCCGGCTCCTGTTGCGCCATATGAACCAGCAACGCATCCCATAATGTACCATCTGGATGCTTATATGTGGGATGAATGACAACGCCAGCAGGTTTATTGACAATAAGCAGGTGATGATCCTGATAGATGATAGCGATATCGGTAACTTCCATGCAGCCAGTATAAGCATTGAAGAGTGGATACGTCAATGGAGAAGCATAGTCTCACAGATCAGCGTTGCGCAGGTGGATACAACTGACGCGATTGTACAGATCTGGGAGTAGGTGGCAATATACCCGACAAAGAATGGGATCGGTCTCTCACAGGGGTCATTTGCTGCTCATCTCTCAGTTTAAAAGCTCCTACGGAAGAGCGCAACTGGTCTACCAGCCGAGTTAGACGCCCCATTGTCTGAGAGGCGTTACGAGTGCTCTCACTATTCTTACGCGCTTCATCAGAAACATCCAGTAAGGTCTGTAACACGCCTTTCGACATGAGCGACTGTTGAGTGACCATCGTATTGATGCTCTCGATGGCCTGTGCCTGCTGCTCTACTCCATTAAAAATAGAGTCCAATGCCTTCTCTGCCTGTTGTGCCAGGCCCGTCCCATGTGCGGTCTCCTGCTCGCTCTCGTGCACAGAGATTGCCACATTGCCGATATTTTCGTTCACGTTACGTACAAGGGAAGCAATCATACTGGCCTGATCCTTGGTTTGTTCTGCCAGGCGGCGTATGTCAGACGCCACAGCCGCAAACCCTGTCCCATTTTCACCTGCGGTCGCCGCCTGAATCGTGGCATCCAGAGCCAGGCGATTCGTATGGTGAGCGATGCTGGAAATAACGGAGACGATATGATTGATCTCACGCGAGTTATCTCGTAGCAACTGCACTTTCGCCGCTGTTGTTTGCACATTTTCAGATATATGTTTCATACCTATTACCGTCTGCTGCACCGCTCCTCGTCCATTATAAGCAGTCTGACGCGTCTCGCGTGCGAACATATAAAGCGTCTGCGTCCGTTCGGTGACCTTGCGCGTGGAATCTGCCATCTGTTGCATCGTGGCAACCGCGTTTGTCATTTCCAGAATCTGATGGTCGTTGATTTTCACCAGCTCCGACATACGAGATTGAGTGGTCGCAGTCAACGTCTCTACCTGTTGCGCAACCACCTTCACCCGGATCACCAGATTGCTCAATTCACGGATCATAAAATTAAAGGAGTTGGCAAGGAAACCAAGTGCATCATTGCTTACTTCGGCCTGCGTGCGTAGATCACCCTCACCAATACTGGTTACCTCGGAGATCAGCTTATCCACACGTGCCTGTAAAAAATCTCTCTGCCCCTGCACATCTTGCATAAGTTGACCAATACTATCAAGCATCGTGTTCATCGAAGCTGCAACAGTGTAAATTTCATCCCGACTCGCGATAGCCGCACGGACACTGGTTTCACCTTTCGCGATGCGTTGCGTCAGATCGACAAGCTGACGTAAAGGACGCGTGATGGTCAGATTGATCACATAGCTGATGAGAAAGACCACCAGAGTGCTGAATAGGAAGGCAAAAATAGTGCCAAATAAGATCGGATTGATCTGGTACGTATTCACCTGGGCAACCACCTGACCAAGGCTCTCACTAAGGGCAACCAGATTATCAAGATTACCCTTGAGCGGCAGGTAAAGCAAATTAGCCTGGGCCTGATCAACGGTGAAGGTAGTCGCCTTCGCTTGCTGCCGCAGGTCCTGCAAGGTTCTATTCTGAGCCTGGACATAATTATTCCACTGTAAATTGACAATAAAGAGGGTCGTATGCTGGCTAACAGATGCCTGATTGCCCTGGGCATTGTTCTGCAACACATCATGCACACTCTTCATATTGCTGGACGTCTTGATCTGATAATTTTGCTGGTACGTGGTGAGTTTCATCTTAAAATCAGTGGTCAATTCATTAATCTCGCGTTGGATCTGAACTGTCTGCGTTGGTACATTACCGTCGGTCGCGTTCAAGCCAGCCAGCAGGGCATTCATGCGTAAGAGATCTGCCTGCATATCAGTCGAAAACTTCACGGCTTCGTTCGTCGTCTTCGCCGTCTGATTGATATTAACCAACGTACCGATATAGGAGCTGCCCAAGATAGCAATAACGATACCTGGAATGATGGCGATGAGGGCTGCCGCCACCAGGAGACGCCGCGAAATCGGCATCGTTGTCAGAAAATGAAGCATCGTCCAGTTCCCTTTCCTCAAAGAACTAATCCCTATTTGTCTGGATATCCAGAAGGGATGATAGAAAAAAACCAGTGGGTAGGAAACACGATAAATAAGCTGGGAGACCCTGGTTCAGGCGTAAATACCCCTCACATCGGTGGTCAGTCGATTGAGTCGTGGCCGCACATTTGCGCCTTGAGCGATTTCTTGTAAAGCCGTGACGATAGCGGCGGCAGCCGTGCTGTACTGCGGTCCATACGCGGGGGGACGCATGGTTGGGATAACGGTAGAGATAAACATGCGGCTGATAGGGTCAGCATAATATTTGCTATAGAGCGTTGAAGTATTGAAACTTTTATGTGGCAACATCCCGCCCTCTGGGATCAGGAAAGAAGTAATCACGTCGCTAGATGTTGTCAGGAAGTCGACCAATTTCCAGGCGAGGTCTTTATTAGTGGAAGACGACGATACAGCAAGCTGGTGGATATCGGCGCAGGTAACGGGTTGAGAGACACCAGGCCCGGTCGGCGTCGTGGTTACAGCGAAAGTTGCGTTCACCTGCTGCGTTGAGCTATAGCCTGGATTAAGGTTGCCCAGAATACCTGTCAGGTAGGGACCATCCAATTTAAATACAAGCTGGTTATTTGCCATCAGTTGGCGCTCATCTTTAATGGCTAAATCAAGGGGGGTCCAGCGATTTTTCACGGCGTTTTGTAGCCACTGGAATGCAGCAACAGTCCCATCATCGGTCCAATTGATAGTGACATGACCTTTCCCATCGTCCTGCATCGGGTTGCCACCAAACGTCCAGATCCAGGGCCAGAAACCAACCAGGGCATATTCCGTCTTCGATGTATCAATGCCAAGGGGATAGGCATTGTCTGGCAGAAACGCCCGTAGCACCGTCATCGCCTGATTGAGTTCATTGATCGTGCGTGGGGGTCGATCCGCATTCAATCCAGCAGCCTTGAGCAGCGCTTTGTTATACCAGAACCCATGGGGAGTAATACTAAATGGCACCGCGTAGAGCGACCCTTTATACGTGCCCGTTTCAAAACTATTCGGGAACACATCCTTGCGCCATCCCTGTGGCACAAAAGCATTCAGATCCGTGAGTACTCCCTTCGCACCCAGAGCATAAGGCCAGTTGCCACTCAACTCCATCACATCCATCGTGATATCTGCCTGACTTGCCTTCGTTAGCTGATCCAATACCTGGTCGAATGGAATACCAATATTGTTGACCTGCACCTGATTCTGACTCTCAAATGCCTGCAAGGCCTTGTCGATATTGTTTCGCGTGGCCGTTTCAGCAGATGCCCAATTCGCAAAACTCAGGCTGCTTTCTATCGGGTCGTTGCCACCACATCCCTGGAGGATAAAGCCCGGCATACTCAATGCGAGACCAAGCGCGGTTGCTCGCGAAAGAAACGTACGACGGCTGATCCGCCCCTCAAAAGATCCATGAGCCATTTCATTGTTGTCGTTCATTGACATCATTGCTCCCTACCAGTGTCTCTGTAAGAAGTTCCTCTTCACATCCATTACGGCATCTTGCATATAAAATAAACAGCATGAAAGCAATCTCTGCTTTTGGCTTTTCATCATAGCATTATGGTAATCATAATATGAAACTTATGTAAAATAGTACTATGTAGGGAGCCATCACGTTTTCCTTACAATAGATAAATCTATAAAATATGGAAAGTGAAACGTTTTCTGCCTGATATCATTTCTCTCTAATACAATTTTTGGATTAAAAGTGCGCAATAAGGGTATAGATACAATTTATACTATCCATTGCTTTATCAAGGTTCCTCCTTAGGAACCCGGTACGCTTGTAGGCTTCTTCAGTCACCTTCTCGTTAGAAATCTTTTGCTGAACTTTAACTGGGCACTGATCTCTTTCTGTGAGAGTATTTACTTTATCTGCATGCTTAGAGGATTGGTCTGAATGTAAAAAGTGATCCATTGATCTTTCACTCTCGTAGTAGTATCATAGAGAAGTAGTAGACGAAACGGAGCCAACCTATGATCTGCCAGGATATTGAAGAATTGTCGGGTGCGTATGTCCTCGACGCGGTGACGCCACAAGAGCGTCAGGAGCTCGAAGAGCATCTTGTGGCATGTCCAGATTGTACGCAACTCGTACAGGAACTTCAATCTGTGACAGAACTCTTGCCTCTATCGGTGCCCCCGGTTGAATTATCGCCCTCGCTAAAAGCACGTGTGCTGACTGGCATTCAAGTCGATGCCGACCAATCGATCCAGTGGAACAGGCCCCGCAGGACCAGAAGGTGGCGCAACTGGACCAATCAACTTGTTGCCGTCGCCGCTGTACTCGTGCTGGCTTTACTAGGCACTATGACGGCCTGGAATATCTCGCTGCAACAAAAGTTAGCTGCTACCCCAACCTACGTCACCTATACAGTCAAAGGGACAACGGCTAATCCGGGAGCCAGTGGACAGCTACTCTACATCCCCAGCAAAAACATAACCATTTTAACTGTCAAAGGTCTTCCACAGGCGCAAGGGAACCAGATCTATCAGGGCTGGTTATTGCATGGGAATCAGCCAGTTAGTATAGGGGTACTTAACATTCATAATGGAGTGGCAAGCGATAGTTTTCAGGGAGACATTCAGGGCTACGATACAACAGCAGTTAGCCTGGAGCCAGGACCAGGGGCCAGTAAGGATGCACCCAAAGGGCAGATCGTAGCAACGGGCAAGTTAAATGTATCTACCCCAACCGTCTACGGCGTCGTATAATATATTTTTGGTTGGGGTAATGCTATAAAAAGGGGCTGGAGAAGAGGATTATCATGCGAAAAATCAGGCGAGGCAATGTTGAGCCAGAGGGGGCACACAACGATGCGCGACTCGCAGCAGACCTCAGCGATGAAGAATTGCTTCGGGCAATAGGAGAGAAGAAAGCCTGGGCAGTAGAGCCGCTTTATGACCGCTATAGTCACTTACTCTATTCGCTCGCGTATCGCGTGGTGACGGATGCTCAGGTAGCAGAAGATCTGCTACAGGAGACTTTTTTTGCTGTGTGGCGCAATGCTGCATCGTATTCCTCGCAATCTGGCCTGGTTCGTAGCTGGCTCATCTCCATTATTCATCATCGCGCCATCGATTATTTGCGTAGCATGCGCCGACGCGGCGGCCCCAATAAGGTTCCCCTTGAGGATATCGAACATGAGGAAAGTATGGCTGTGCCAGATGTGTGGGATGAAGCGTGGCTGGCTATTCAGGGTGCGCAGGTTCGTACCGCCCTCATCCAGCTCTCGCAAGAGCAACGCAACGTGATCGAACTTGCCTATTTTAAAGGTTGGACGCACTCCGAGATCGCCGAGGGCTGCCAGATCCCCCTCGGCACCGTAAAAGCACGTATGCGTCTTGGCCTGGCCCGCTTGCGACGCATATTGCTAGAAATGGGCGTTGAAGGCCTCTAACGTTCTTTCTTGCGCCCATATTTTCTTACCCCATAAGAACCGCCTAAGCCTATCATTATGAGCATACCCCCTATAAACATCACGGGCAACCGGGATGGAGTGCTAGGAACAGCATTAGGATCACTGCCCGTCTGAGGCATACCCGGCGTACCAGCAATCGCAGTAGACACAAAACGGATCTGCGTATTCCCCTTGACAGGACCAACCGCAAAGATGCTCGTGACCGTCCAGGGTTTCACGTCTGTCGACAAAGGAGCCGGGGCATATTGTGCAGCACCTGTCAGATTGAAGGTATACGCACCAGCGGGAACGTCCACATAATTACTGGCCTGCGGATAGGAAAGCCCCTTCACAATCGTATCGCTCCCAGCCTCTACATTTACCGCTCCCGCATAGGGAGAGAGATGATACACGCGCACCCTGGCACCAGTGCCTGCCACAAGATTGTTGTCCTTAAAGACGCTAAAAGAGAAACCGCTCGCATTCGTTCCCAACGCAGCTACCGTATAAGCACTACCCTCTTCCACTGTCATCGTCTGCGTTACCAGAGATGCATTGACTCCCTTACCAATAAGCGCGATCTGCAATTTATGCGAACCTGCTGGCAAAGGAGTATAGTCGGTGACGGTCCCAAATTCAAAGCTGCTCAGTATCTTCTGACCATCGACAAACGCATCCACGATGCCAATATCGGGCGAGGCGTGAATGATACGCACAAAGGCTGGATGTGTGTTCGCGGCAAAAGCGGTGCCCGATTGCATACAAAAAAGGGCCAGCAGTGCAAATATACCAAGTCCGGCAGATACGCGACGAACCAGCATATGTGAGATATTGTACAGTTTCATTATGGTATTTCTTTCCTTTATCTCAACTAACGATAGAGATAAAATGGTTTTCGCAAAATGAGATAGCGCTGGATAATTCTGTATGTGTATACGCTCTATCAATGAAAACGGATTACATAAGATGGTCACGGAATAATGAATGGCTTCCCTACCCTGATTGATGTTTGATTCACGATCTGGGTATCCGGATTCAATTTTAAACAGCATAACCTGGTGCCCTACCTTATATTCCCAATCTAGCCTCACCAATGCCATTTATAAAATCACTGTAATCCAGTTTTCATAAAAATGCGTAGTTGTTTATGAGTGATTGCTCCGGAGTTACAGCAAACTCATACATATGTAGAGTGAGGCCCATGTAATGCGGGAATTGCAGGATACATTACACAGGAAAATCCTGAGAGAGATTCTTTTGGTTACGTGGATTATTATGAATACAGGTTGTAGTTACTTATCATAAATAAGTAGCAACCTTTCACTAGTTGTTTTTAATAAGGAGAGGTTCATGACACCAATATTCGCTCGTTTCTGCCCCCAGTGTGGCACGCCCCTTGATGAGAAGACCCATGCATGTACAGCCTGTGATATACAGGTAGATGGCAGGTTCTACAATCCTGACTCTGTGCAGCCTCACAAGATGGCCATTGAGGAGACCGACGAGGCACGAGAAGCGACCAGCAATCTCTTCGCATCTCTAACCGCTCAGAGATCGCGTAGGACATTGTTCAAAGGCGCAATCGCTGCGGCCTCAGGCGCGGCAGTGGTGGGCGCTGCTGCATTATACGCACCAGGCTTCACCCATGCAAATCCACTCCAGGCATCTGCTCAAGCGAATGTCCAGGCAAAGCAGGCCCAGGTTCTAAAAGCACAAAGTGCAAATAAATTTAGATCAGCAGGCAATGCAGAAGACTCTATTGTATCAATTCTGACTGTTGCTCGTACGGCTGAGCAATTGGCTGTAACCTTCTATAGCAATGGAATTGCAAATGCCGACAAACTGGGTATAACTGGCGATGATCTGGCCTATCTCAAAGCTGCACTCGTTGAAGAACAGATCCACCAACTCTTCTTTACTGCCAACGGTGGTCAATCGCTTGCAACGACTTTCAGCTTCCCAAAGGGTCCCAGCACCTTCACTGATCTTACGACGTTCATTTCCACTCAGCAGCAGTTGGAAGGCGTCTTCGACTCAGCATTCCTGGCTGCCATTATGGAATTTGCCCAGTTGGGACGACCTGACCTCGCTCAGATCGCCGGTCAGGTTGCCTGTATCGAGGCCGAGCATCGTGCATTGGGACGTTCCATCGGGAAATTGTCACCGGCTGATAACTGGGCCTTTACTCCTGTCATGGTAACATCTGTTGGTGCCGCCCCTACTCTCGTAACACAGGCCGGCTACCTTAGCCCGACAACGGGCAACAGTTACACCTACCAGG
>JACDAE010000716.1 GCA_013695595.1 Ktedonobacteraceae bacterium
GTACTGGGCTGCATTATCACCAGCGTTGTCTTTCTGACTGTTCGCTATCCTAAACTCGTTGATCATTATAACACCATAGGCTATCCTGCTAACGCTTCTGCGAGTGCGTTCAAGGTTGGCCTCGTCGCAGCGGGTGTCGGGCTGCCAGTTCTTGGCCTCTTTATTGCTATTGGCATAGGAGCCGGTATCGGTGCATTAGGTGGCCTGCTGGGTCGATCTCAGTTCAACAAAAATGCTCCACCACAATCGTATCCACCACAACCACCCTATCCCGCTCAACCCTACCCACCACAACCCTATCCAGGGCAGCCCTATCCACCACCATCTTATCCTGCACAATCCTATCCAGGGCAGCCCTATCCTTATACTCAGCCGCACCCAGGGCAACCAGCCAACACACCAGAGCAACCGTCTTCACCATCTCCAACCGAATGGAATCCGTATAATTCTGATCAGCCACAATAGTACCGTCTCTGGGATAGGGGCAACACCAACGCGAGTGCGCTCCAAATACATAGAATGCTGTGAAAAACGGTAGGGTACCTATATTGTGGGAAAAGAGCAACAAGGTAGGGAAGCCATTCATTCTTCCGTGGGATGCCATCGCGTTGCATCGGCCTGTCATCGGCCATGGAAGAATGAATGGCTTCCCTACCTTTTGCTCTTTGGTCCATCATCGTGATATCCACATCAATTTTTTAAACAACATAATCTGGTATCGTGCCAGATTCAATTATTATTACGGGCATTAATAATTCCCCATTGTATATACGTTCCCACCAAAATTCCCAATGGCTTGCATTGCTACGCATCTTCGTGCATAATGCTCAAAGCAATAGTATAGAGGATAGGGGGGAGTTATGTTAGCAACAGTACAAAGTTGCGCGGTTATTGGCTTAGAGGGTGCATTGGTAAAGGTAGAAGTGGATATAGCAGGCGGCCTGATGTCATTTATGATTGTTGGATTACCCGATACAGCAGTCAATGAGGCAAAAGAACGCGTCAAGGCCGCCATCAAGAATAGCGGCTGCCTCTTCCCCTTTAAACGGATTACCGTCAATCTCGCCCCTGCCGACCTGCGCAAAGAGGGACCAGCCTACGACCTGCCAATCGCCATCGGTATCCTGATCGCGTTCGGCCAGATCCCACACGATGAACAGATCGATCAATGCCTCTTCATCGGCGAACTTTCACTAGATGGCAGCGTACGCCATACCAATGGGGTCCTTCCAATGGTCGCTCTGGCACGCGAGAAGCTGGTCAAAGAGGTCTTCGTGCCCGCAATCGACGCCGCCGAAGCCACGCTGGTCGAAGGCATAACGGTCTATCCCGTGGAGACGCTGGCGCAACTCATTGGACATCTGAGTAAAGATCGCCCCATAGAACCCTATCAACGCAATCCCAATATTCTTGATAATGCACATGAGGTTTTTTATGGACAAGACATGGCTGCCGTGCGCGGCCAGGAACACGTCAAACGTGCACTAGAGGTTGCAGCCAGTGGTGGACATAATATATTAATGAGTGGGCCGCCGGGATCTGGCAAAACGTTGCTTGCACGTGCCACACCTTCGATTCTGCCCAGAATGTCTATCAATGAAGCGCTCGATGTTACAAAAATCTACAGTGTTAGCGGCATGTTGCCAACGGGAGTGCCTTTAATTATCCAGCGCCCGTTCCGCTCACCACACCACACGACGAGCCATGCCGGACTGGTTGGCGGTGGACGCATCCCACGTCCAGGCGAGATCAGCCTGGCACATCGTGGCGTGCTCTTCCTCGACGAACTGCCCGAATTCGGGTCGAGCGTTCTCGAAGTACTGCGTCAGCCACTGGAAGACAAACTCGTGACCATCTCACGTGCGCAGGGCACAATCACTTATCCCGCCAACTTTATGCTGGTCGCCGCCATGAATCCCTGCCCCTGCGGCTTCTTCAATGACCCGGTACGTGAATGTACGTGTTCCGCTACAGCCATCGCTCGCTATCAGAAACGTATCAGCGGTCCTCTGCTCGACCGCATCGACATCCATGTAGAAGTCCCGCGCATCGACTACGAAAAACTGGCCGATAAGCGCCAGATGGAGGACTCGGCGACCATTCGCACACGCGTGCAGGCGGCCCGCAATCGTCAACTGCAACGCTTCGTCGACACAAAACTGACCTGCAATACCGAGATGGGTGCCGCTGAAGTGCTCACCTTTTGTGAAGTGGATGCCGCAGGCCAGAAGTTGCTCAAGGCGGCGATGCAACAACTCCACCTATCGGCACGCGCATATCACCGCATCCTAAAACTATCACGCACGATTGCCGACCTCGCCGAAAGTGAGACGATCGCCTCCAATCATGTTGCGGAAGCGATTCAATATCGACCACGCTTAGGAAATTGAACGTCCCAACGGGATTACACGGTTGATCTGAGATTGTGGGGGGCACACGGGATTATAGATGGCATCCCTACATCATTGGAAGATATAGCATGAATAGAGTGTAAATGTAGATTTATGATGATGTAGGGATGCCATCTATAATCCCGTGTGCCCCCCATAATCCCATGTTCACCACCCGTATTCTCCTCATTGCGGGTTATTTAGACTCCTGCATGCGGGTCTGGCTCTATCTCCGCTGCCCAGAAGGACATATATTTTTCATTGGTAGCGAAAATGGCATCTTGCAGGAAGGGCGAACTGATCACAGCACCTCGTGACCGTTTTAAAATGCGCTGATACTTTTTGAACGTACGTTTGGTATTTAACAGCATACTCATTCGACAACTTAACGCAATCAATGTGCCTACCATCAGCGTTGCAATAATATAGATGAACGGCATTTTCGTTCTCCCTTCGCAATTCCCTACCTTTTCAAGTAATTTTCCACTTTCTACTATGCTAGACGTATAATCTCTCCAAAAATAAAGTCTTTTGAACTCTTTTTTGACATATCCTCAAACACATCATTTTTCTTGTCTCTCGCGAAAGAAATATTGTAGGATAATCCTAGAAAGCTCCTTCTCTTGAACAATTTCAGGCTATTTTTGAAAAATAAAGAGGTTCTATGATTCAACTCTCTGCATTCGCCGACGAAATTTCACCCGACCTGGATGAGCAGATTGCGGTACTCCAAAGCGAAAACATTCATTTCATCGACCTTCGCTCGGTTGGAAATATCAATGTGCTCGACTTCTCAGATCAACAGATTAGCGAGATCAAACACAAATTACAGGCACAGGGCATCGGTGTGGCTGCCATTGGCTCTCCAATCGGCAAGGTCGCGATCGATAGCTCCTTCGATGAACAACTGCACAGCTTTGAACGCGCCATTACACTTGCTCAGGCGTTTGGCACACCCTATATCCGCCTCTTTTCGTTTTATCCTCCCAAACAGGCGACCGATCCTTCAGAGTGGAGAGATGAGGTCATCAGGCGTTTACGGGAATTCACAGCGCGAGCACGAGCGGCGAATGTTATTCTGCTACACGAGAATGAAAAAGATATTTTTGGCGATATCATCGCGCGGTGCGTAGATCTATTCCAGACCATCGATGACCCTCACCTGCGCAACGTCCTTGATCCTGCAAATTTTCTGCAATGCGCCCAGGTTCCCTATCCCGATGCCTACAATGCCCTGCACCCCTGGACGCAATATGTGCATGTGAAGGATGTCCGGGCCGATGGCACACTGGTACCCGCTGGCGAGGGCGAATCGCGCTGGCCGGAACTCTTGCAGCGTCTACGCTCCGATGGCTATGATGGTTTTCTAGCTCTGGAGCCGCATCTGCAGGCCTCCGGGCAATTTCAGGGCTTTAGCGGACCAGATCTGTTTCGGAAAGCCTCGCAAGCTCTACAAAAGCTATTACACAACATGCATTGGGCCTATTAAAAATTCCCTCCCACAATTGCCAGTTCCTCACCCTGGACATTTATCCAGGTGAGGAACTAGCCAAATTACTGATGTGAGCGCTCCTGTCATAGCTTAGAATATGCATAAAGTAGTTACCCTTTCAGTACACAAAGGATGCATAGAACACTATGACACAAACAGCCGATACTACCTCCTTGCTTCGTGCATTATCCAATCAGATGGCCGATGCCGTTGAGCACATAAAACCTGCATTGGTCCTCGTCAATGGTCGACAGCGTCAACCCGCCAGTGGCCTGGTCTACGGGCCAGATCTAGTCTTGACGGCTGACCACACGCTTGAGCGCGAAGAGGACATCACCATCCAGACTTACGACAAACGTACACTGCCCGCGCAATTTGTGGGCCGCGACCTTGGCACAGATCTCGCGCTTCTGCGTGTTGCTAACCTTGGACTCGTCTCCGGCACCGCTGCTACTGAAACAGTACGCGTGGGACAACTGGTCCTGGCGGTCGGACGCACACCTGAAGATGGCCCGATGGCAAGTTCGGGCGTGGTGAGCACCGTTGGCGGCCCGTTACGTACGGGACGTGGTGCAATCCTTGAACGCTACATTCGCACCGATGCAACTCCCTATCCTGGCTTCTCCGGTGGCCCACTCGTCGATACACAGGGCAACGTGGTGGGTATCCTGACGACCGGCCTGGTCAACGGTGTCGCACTGGCAATCCCTATGGATATCGCAACGAGTATCGCGGACACCCTGGCGAAACAGGGCTATATCAAACGGGGCTACCTGGGCATCAGCAGCCAGTTTGTAGAGCTTCCAGCCTCACAGCGTGGTGGACGCGACCAGGAACACGGTCTACTTATCGTAAAAGTTGACGATAGCAGTCCAGCTCAACAGGGTGGGGTTCTCGTCGGCGATATCCTGGTTGCTCTTGACAGTCACCAGATCAACGACGCCGAGGAGTTACAATTGCTACTGGTCGGCGACCGTGTAGGCAAAGAGATTCCAATAGAAGTCATTCGCGGCAATGCCTTGCAGACGCTTCAGGTCACCATCGGGCAGCGCAAGTAAAGGACAGGGAAGATAACACATGACACAAGCGACAGAATTTACTCACACAGCGCCATTTCCGCTCCCCGATGCGTTCTCGGCGGCGCTTACGAGCATCTTTGAACGGGTCAAACCGGGCGTGGTCCAGATTCAAACAGAGGGGCGTGGCGGCGGCACGGGCATCATCTGGAACGAAGATGGGCGCATTCTTACCAATAACCACGTTGTAGCCAGAGATAATGCCAGAGTGCAGGTCCACCTCTCAGATGGGCGTACCCTGACGGCCAGCGTCCTTCAACGCAACCCACAACTTGACCTGGCTCTGCTCAAGGTTGAGGGAGCCGATCTGAAGCCGATCAAAGCCGGTGACTCGACACAGTTGCGCGTTGGAGAATGGGTCTTTGCCCTTGGTCATCCCTGGGGGCAGCGCTGGGTCCTGACAGCCGGGATTGTGAGCACTGTGAGCACCATCAAGGTTGCGGAGAACCTGACCACCCGTTACATCAAATCTGATGTAGGGCTAGCACCAGGGAATTCGGGCGGCCCACTACTGGATGCCGATGGCAACTTTATTGGCATCAACGCGATGATCTTCGGCGGCGATCTTTCCGTTTCTATTCCGAGCGAGGTTGTGGATAAGTGGCTGGCAAGCCTTACGCAAAGCAAGCCACAACAGAAACCCATCACCCTCGGCGTTGAAATACAGACGGTCGATCTCCCCGCGAATATACGCGAGACACTCACACCTGCGCGTGAGAAGGGCCTGCTCATTGTTGGCCTGCGCGGACGACAGGAGCAATTCAAAGATCTATTGATCGGCGATACACTGCTTGATGTCGCAGACAAGCCCGTTAGCGATGTGCCGACGCTGCGTACGATCCTGAACGAGGGTTCAGAAGGTGCACCTGTTACTATGAAGATCCTGCGCGGTGGAACGATCATTTCGCTCCCCATCGCAACACAAACAACCGTTATTGAAACTCGTTAGGTGCCAGACAAAGGACAGGTAGCAATCATGCGTATTTTCATTCTCGCCCCGACACCTATGATGCAGGCGGGATTGCACAGCTTACTCACTTCCAACGAAATACAGATCGTTGGAACGTCAGCACAGCCGGATGCTCTGAGCGAGGTTGCCACAGACATCGATGTGGTTGTAGTGGCAGATGAATTGCTACTGGAGGAGCTTGCCCCTACTCTGGCAAACACACCAATGGTTGCACTTGTCCTGTTAACAAATAACGAAGAACGCATGTTATCGCGCTTGCGTGCACTCGATGTGCGAGGCTGGGGCGTGGTCCCGCTCGACGCTTCAGCTCTGCAACTTCAGGCCGCTGTCCAGGCCGTCGCACAGGAACTGGTCATTCTCCCTAAAATCCATGCGCAACGACTATACGATAATCGTGTTCTGACGGCGGTACGCGATTACGAGCAGCTAGACGAAACATTGACGGCACGCGAACATGAGGTACTGGAGCTTGTTGGGCAAGGGCTCTCCAACAAGCTCATCGCACGCCAGCTTCAAATCAGCGAACATACGGTAAAGTTTCATGTCTCGTCTATTTCCAGCAAGCTTGGTGCATCCAGCCGGACAGATGCGGTGCGGCTCGGACTACGACATGGACTCATTACCCTGTGATCGGTTGTATTAACACGCAATCTTCAATGGCTCCTCAACCGTCGCTACTCCAGGCACGGCGTGTAGCTGCTTTGACCAATTGATCGAATTGAAGGTGGTGGTTGCCATCACCAATGAATGGGCCTTTGCGAACGTGTCAGCCTGTCCTTGTGGATGCCAGGTGGGTTTTGTTCCCTGGGCACGCGCCTGCTCGTAGCATGGATCAGACAGGCGAAACCAGAGATCGCTGACATCCTCAAGCGCATTATTGTAACTCACGGTCGACGCAAACGTTACGCGCAACAACGTCTCTTTCTGCTGGAGATGCAAACGGAAAAAGGCAGTATTCATCCCCATTGCCGGACAGCTATGCGGACCAGCGGCCTGTACATCGGTTACACCTGCAATCGTTTTCAAACGGTGCAGCCAGAGAGGTGCAGAATTGACGTGAGCAACAACCGACAATGAATGATAGCTGAACATATCCCCTCCACTCACCTGCTCCTTCCACATAGAGGGGCAGAACGCACTCATCTGCAATCCCAGATCGGCAATAGCCTTTAATGCCTGTTGATAGGATACCGATGCAACAAACGTTATCGAAGCGCCATACGCAAGCTCGGTCGGCACAGCTTGCTCCTGAATGACATAACTCCAAAGCGGCTTTCCATCGCTGGCACGTAGCGCCTGTACCACTCCATTATCTTTACTCACATAGACGACATTCTCTGCCACAAGCATCGAGGTATCGCCGCTAGAGAAGGAGTTGTGATGATCGAAAGACTGCCGCCAGGCCACCGCACCATTTTGCTCGTGAAGGGCATAGATCTCATTGGGAGCATTCACATAGATGAAGCCACTCTTTAAAACAAACGGATCGGAGATGGGCCTCTCTGAGGCTTGCCAGATCTGAAACCCATCTTGCATACGTAAAGCAGAGATGGCTCCATTGTTTGAAGCGACATAGACACGTTCATTGCTCACAAGCGGCGGCTGCAGAAAAGGCATGGGAAAGAAGGCACTTTTCTTTTGCCAGAGCAATACACCATCACTGGCTCGTCGCGCCACTATTCCCTGTAAAGTGTTGGCATAGACCACTCCATCGACAACATTGATCGGCATAGCCCCCATAGAAGGAAACTTATTATATGGCTGATCTAAAGCTGCGACATGCCATGCAACTACGCCTGTTGCAACGTGCAATGCGTACAGAGCACCACTGTTTGTCCCAAGGTAAAGTATGCCGTTCGACTCAACCGGCGTTCCATGTACCTGACCATCTGCATTCACTACATACATATGCCATAGCACATGTCCATCGCTCGTCCGAATAGCTACTACATGTTGATCTCCATACATGGAGTCTCCGACCGTCTCTATAGAGTAAAAAACGCCGTTTACGACCCCGCCGGGTGCCGCTGTATTAGACATGGCGTTATATTGCCATAGTTGAGACCCGTCAGCCATCTTTAAAGCGTAGATAGCATGTGCATTGTTGCCAGGATAAAGGGTTGTGGAGGCAAAAAGGATGCCTTCGTTAAATGTCAGCATAGCATAGCTGACTGCTCCAGCGAGTGTATGTTGCCAACGCCGGGCCCCACTCGCCGCATCAAAAGCAAAGATAACCTGATCTGTAGAAACATAGACCGTTCCGTTGCTTACAGTAGAAACAGCAACGGGAGAATTGAGTCTCTGCTGCCAACGTACAGCTCCATTATTGGCATTTAATGCATACAATGTTCCATTATCAGAGCCTACATACACAATCCCATTGGCAGCCACCATCGATTGTGTGTGCCCGCTGGGCTTTGGTATGGGTTGGCCGCTATTGCCCGGTTCAGGTGTTGCCCCTGTACCTGTTGGTTTATCACTTCCACTCGTCCCTGTGGCCTGAGGCGAAGCTTTTAGCCCACACGCCGATAAACCTAGCAAGCAAAATAAGAGCAGAAGTGCGATCCATCTTCCATAGCTAGTATGATTACTCATAATATCCTCTTTCGGAGAAAATGTAATTTTAACCTCTATAGAGAATATCGCGCCAGGTCACCCAAGAGTTCCCAATATTGCTTTCATTCCATAATTGGTCATCACGCGCAAAAATGTTGTATGGTTGCCAGCAGAATATCGCTACACTGCTGCACTTGCTTCAGATCTACCCACTCGACGACAGCGTGGGCTCCCGCTCCACCGGGGCCAAACACAACGGTTGGAATACCTGCAGCAGCAAGCAAGGCCGAATCCATCCACATTGTGTCGCCAACGATTTCTGGAGCAGAACCAAGAAGCGCTTCGCCCTGGTTGGAGAGAGTCCGCACAATGAGCGCGTTTTCAGCAACCTCGAAGGGATCACGCACAACTGTTGTTTTGACGGAGGCGAAAAACGTTGGATCAGTCCGCTGAATCTCCCCAAGCAGATCTCGTAGCTCTGTCTCAACTTGCTCTGGAGTTTCACCAGGAATCGTTCGGCGTTCTACCTGGAGAATGCAGCGTTCAGGATAGCTGGAGAGTTCCTGTCCTCCTTCAATCAACGAGGCATGGAGGGAGCCGCTTCCAAGCAAAGGATGCGAGGGAACAGCCCGTAGAGAGTGATCAAGGCGCTCCAGATCCATCAGAACCTGGCCCATCTTGACAATAGCGTCACATCCCAGATCGGGGCGAGACCCATGAGCAGCTTTTCCCTGGGTAGTTATTTCTAACCAGACAAACCCTTTATGCGCCACACAGAGGCGCAGTGCAGTCGGTTCGGTCACAATAGCCGCATCAGCATGCCACTGCTTCACAATGGCTTGTGTCCCCAGACTCGTAAATTCTTCATCAGCTACCGCTGTGAGAATCACATCACCGCGCAATGAGAGCTTCTTTGCCTGAGCGGTCGCAATCATAATCGCAGCCAGACCTCCCTTCATATCGTAAGCACCTCGTCCATACAAGCGATTCCCTTCTACCAGGGGAGTATGCGGTCGTTCCATGCCAGTCGTACCAACCGTATCCATATGCGCGTTTAGCAGAAGGGAGCGCCCTCCACCTGTTCCACGTACAATCCCGACAACACTGGGACGCCCTGGCACAGATTCATCCAAAGTAACTTCCACTCCTGCCTGTTCAAGCCAGTTTGCGACAAACTGCGCAATTTCTTGTTCGCCCGCCCCGCTTGCCACTAAGTCGGGATTGATGGAATTGATGGCAACGAGTTGCTGTAACAAGGTCGTGATGTCATTCATATCAAGCTCTCTTTCTGAGGGAAAAAGGACAGTTTGTTCATCCATCATACAGCATATGCTATATCACATACTACCCGGCGATAAGGTAAAATGAGAAAAAGGAAAAGTCCAGGAGAGGGAAGGCCCTCTTCATAGAGAAGGAGAGGAGGGAACGATGCCTATTTCAGAACAGGTAGAAAAGTTCAGGCGATCACTTGCACGAAAAGAAATCTATACGACCCTATTGAGAGGCAATCACACATGAAGAAGCAAATAACATCTCATACTTCCCCACGTCGCACCGCGTGGCATCACGGTCAATGCAGTAGATCCAGGCCCTACAGATACTGGCTGGATGACGGAAGAGATCCAGCACGAACTTCTGCCCCGCTTCCCCATGGGACGAATTGGACAACCTGCAGATGCAGCTCGCCTCATCGCATTCCTGGCAAGCGAAGAGTCCGGCTGGATTACAGGGCAGATCATTCGCTCACGAGGTGGCTTCTAATGTGTTTAGATAACTTCTAAGCCATCCTTATCTGGCAAAATAGGATAGGGTGCATGAGGCTCACTCTGATACCAGAAAGCAACCGATGCGATATCATCCTGCAAGAGCAGATAGCGCCCATCACTACGCCAGCCCAACGCCTGAATGGTCACACGTAGATCCTGCTCAAAACGAATGGGGTCCATAATGTGCCAGCGATACATGCCGAAACGTTGTTGGCTGCGATAGAGTCCATCTGGTTTGATCACCTGATGCAATCCCAAAAAAGGGGTCGAATAGACGCCATATTCACCGGTTGGATGCTCAAAGTTCCAGGCACCGCCAAAATAATCCTCGGTGCCTGTGCCGCAAATGGTGGGGAAATCTTGATCTCCATCCAGATAAAACTTGATCTCACCTTCACCCCACCAGCCTGTCGTATTGGCCTGCCACGCAAGATAGGTCCCAACATACTGACCTTTCCCTTGCACACCATCCAATAATGTATGTACCTGCTTGTAGCCTGACGGATTGCTACGCCGCCACTGCGCATGAAAATAAGCCATGTCAGCCGGAACATCTGTGAGCGTATAATCAATCTGGTAGTAGAGTACGACATCTTCATGCCCCAGATTCTCAATAGTGATACGGGCTTGTTGGCGAAACGGCATCTCCCAGTAAGCGTTCATCCCACCTGCCGGATTCACCACCACGGGCAGCGAATTCACATTACTGCGCTCACACCAACCATTCGCGAAGAAATCGCCGAAGGGACATTCTATTGAAGGGCGCTCCTCCCCATCCCAATACGCACGCAAGACGAGACGCCGCCAATGCGTCGGGTACGCCGTCATCCAGATATGCTGAATTGCCCCCGCCTCTTGAATGGCGGCCAGCACGATAGTTGCCCCTGGCACAATGATGATAGAGGGTGAGACTTTCCATCCCTGCCCCAGTTCGCGAGCAACATATGCACCGGTGCCCTCCGTTGCCATCCCACCTCGACCTTTCGCCCCATCAGGATTCTCAGCACTGATCGAGCGCGTACGAGCATTGGAGAGACGCGAAAGGTTGCCCAGATGCATACCAAGCCCATTGAAAGAATGCTCCAT
>JACDAE010000719.1 GCA_013695595.1 Ktedonobacteraceae bacterium
CTATTCATACATATTCAGGGTATGAAAATAAAGTAAGAAGTCACCTCGAAGCCCGCATCGCCTCAATGGATATGCGTAATAAAATCTTCCGTGTTATTGTTCCGATGGAAGAAGAGGTGGAGATTAAGCAAGGTCAACGCCGTACTGTGCAACGTAAGGTTTTTCCTGGCTATGTACTCGTAGAGATGGTTATGAGTGACGAGGCGTGGTATGTTGTACGTAACACTCCCGGTGTGACAAGCTTTGTAGGTTCTGGAACCCGACCCGTGCCCCTCCAGGAACATGAGATCAAGTCTATTCTGAAGCAAGTCACGAAAGAGACTGAAAAGCCAAAGGCAAAAATCAGTTTTTCTAAAGGTCAGAGCGTGCGTGTTATCGATGGGCCGTTTACAGAATTTATCGGCACTGTCAGTGAAATTAATATGGACCGTAATAAAGTGACTGTTCTGGTTTCGTTTTTCGGTCGTGAAACTCCGGTCGTGCTGGATTTCCTCCAGGTTGAGAAGATCTAGCACCTCCTTTCATTCGGGTGAGTCGAAGACTAGATGCGAGAGCATCGTTCCCGAATGGTTAAGGATACAACTTCCTTCTATACTAACCCGTTTTCTGAGGAGTTAAAAATAACATGGCAAAGCGTATCAAAGCTGTAGTGCGACTACAGATTCCGGCTGGCAAGGCTAATCCCGCGCCACCAATTGGTACTGCGCTTGGACCTCACGGCGTCAATATTATGATGTTCTGTAAGGAATACAATGCGCGTACCGCCGAGCAGGCCGGTCAGATTATTCCTGCTGAAATTACGATCTACGAAGATCGCTCTTTTACATTCATTACCAAGACACCACCTGTTCCTTTCTTGTTACGGACAGCCGCTGGCGTTGACAAAGGTTCTGCTGTTCCTAACAAAACAAAGGTCGGCTCTATCTCTCGTGAGAAATTACACGAGATTGCTGAGTTGAAAATGAAAGACCTCAACGTCAATGATATTGAGGCTGCCGAGCGCACTATCGAAGGTACTGCCCGCAGTATGGGTATTACAATTTCCTAGTTGCTGCCCGAAGTCACTGCGGTTATAAAGCCTCAAGGAGGGCAAAAGAAACAATGACAATACAATCTCACGGAAAAAAATATCTAGAGGCGGCGAAGCTTATCGATAGCGAGAAGCTTTACGAACCCCAGGAAGCTGTTTCACTCCTCAAGAAAATGAACTATGTGAAGTTCGATCCTACACTCGAAATCCACATGAAACTTGGCGTTGACCCTCGTCATGCGGACCAGATGGTACGTGGCGTTGCAATGCTGCCTTCTGGTACTGGTAAGGAAGTGAAAGTACTGGTCTTCGCACAAGGTGAAAAGATCGCCGAGGCTGAGTCTGCTGGCGCGGATTTCGTTGGCCTCGATGATTTAATTAAGCAGATTGAAGGCGATTGGCTTGGTTTTGATGTTGCTATTGCAACTCCCGATGTGATGGGTAAAGTAGGTCGCCTGGGTAAGAAGCTTGGACCTCGCGGTTTGATGCCTAGCCCAAAAGCTGGTACCATCACATTCGATCTTGCCAGAACAATTCGCGATGTGAAGGCTGGCCGCGTCGAGTTCAAAGTCGATAAAACAGCCCTTTTGCATGTGCCTGCGGGTAAGCTTTCTTTTAATGAAGATGCATTACTCTCGAACATTGCTTCAGTCGTCGATGCCGTAGTTCGCGCTCGTCCATCTGGAGCTAAGGGTACTTACATGAGAAGCATTGTGCTTTCTTCAACGATGTCCCCAAGCATCCGTCTGGATGTAGCGGCGGCAACAGCGTTGAAACCGAACGCATAATAGCTTATACTATCTCTAGTAATTGTCAACCGAAGACAGCAAGTATGCCCATGTGCATCTGAGCGATACCGTTTTTTTTACACATCGACTTGCCGAGGAGTGACTATTCCGTAGCCAGGTAACGCTATATCCACTAGTCTATGCTTGAAACTCTCGGCTTGATTAGTATAAGGATATCTTTACTACGCACAACAGAATAGCTTTCTTCTCGCCTTCGGTCGCAACGCCGAAGGTTTTTTATATACCAACATCCTCGGAAAGGAGGGAAACATCTATGCCTACACAGGCAAAAGCGGAGAAAATCGAAGAATTAACAGAGAAACTCAATCGTGCGACAGTTGCCATACTGGTGCAAACTCAGGGTCTTACTGTTAAAGATATGGGTGAGTTGCGCGGTAAAATGCGTGCCGCCAAACTTGAGTTCCAGGTCGCGAAAAACACGTTACTGCGCATCGCTTCAGAGCGCAATAATATGACAGAACTGGATAAGAGTATCTTTAATGGTCAGACAGCCATTGCTTTTGGATACGACGATGAGGTAGCAGCCGCAAAGGTTGTTACAGACTATGTTCGTGGCTCTAAAATCGCAGTTCTGAAGTCAGCCATTCTTGGCGGACGTGCTTTAAATGCTGACCAGGTTGAAGGCCTGGGCAAGATTCCTGGCGGAAAACTTCAGGCAAAGGCCGAAGTCGTTGGAACCATCCAGGGACCACTGGGTAGTACCTATGGCCTGTTGACAGCGCCATTGCGTGATCTGTGTTATGTGCTACAAGCACGTGCCGAACAAGTGAACGGTGAAACATCTGCCGAATAATTTCAGTCATTAAAATGTAGGGGCACGAATGATAAACCCGTACCCCCCAAAATGTAGGGGCGCGATTTATAAGCCCGCGTACCCCCAAAGGAGAAAAGAATCATGTCCGTAGAGACCATTATTGCTGATATCGAACAGTTGAACGTCCTGGAACTCGTTACATTAACCAAAACCTTGCAGGAGAAGTGGGGCGTCAGCGCCGCACCTGCTGCTGCCGCCGCTGCACCTGCCGCCGCCGCCGCACCCGCTGAGGCCGCTGCACCTGTTGAAGAGAAGACCGAGTTTGATGCGATCCTTACCGAGGTTGGCCCCAACAAGATCAACGTCATTAAGGTTGTACGTGAACTCACAGGTCTGGGCTTGAAAGAGGCCAAAGCAGTTGTCGATGAGGCTCCTAAGGCTATCAAAGAAGCTGTTTCTAAGGACGAGGCCGAGAAAATCGCAGCCAAAATGGCCGAAGCCGGCGCAAAGGTTCAGATTAAGTAATCGGCTTCTTGTGAACTCTCAAACGAAAGTTCTTGTAAAGGTCCGTATAAAGCTGGATAGGATGCCAGGACGCTTTATTGCGTCTTCATCTTATCCATGTTATAATGCGGAAGTGTAGTTTTCATTTTCCACCTTGTAAATAGGAGGTGATTTAAGAGCGTGACTTTGAATACAGAAGAAAAAGCAGAAATTATTGAAAGTGCCCGTGTACACGAAACTGATACCGGCTCACCCGAAGTTCAAGTTTCCATTCTGACACGACGCATTAATCAATTGACCGAGCACATGAAGATTCATAAGCATGACCTCCATTCTCGTCGAGGCCTGATCATGCTTGTCGGACAACGCCGACGCCTACTTGCATACTTGAGTAAGAAGAGTCCAGATCGCTATCGAGCATTGATTGCGAAGCTCGGTTTGCGCCACTAATCGCGGGGGTTGTTGTGGATGCGGTCGGCAGTGTAATGTGTACTTTTCCCGACCGCTGCTCCATTTTTCTCCACATACTGAATCGAATGCCTTGTGTTGAAGAGAGATTGAGACGAACAGAACAAAGACGATACGCAAAAGGTATTGATCTCCTCACTGGTTAGGAACCGACGCATTGGAATAGGCCGCAGAAGGATCCATGCGGTAGCTAAGTACTTTAAGAGGATTTGCACCCGGCTTTTGCAAGAGATGGATGTGAAATACTCCATGTGAGGATTGGAACAATTTGTATAGGGTGCTATAGTCGGAGGAAATATGATTCACCGTCAAGAAGCTGTCATCGGTGGCCGTGTTATGAGCATTGAAACTGGTCGCGTGGCAGAGCAAGCTAATGGCGCTGTGTTGGTGCGCTATGGAGAAACTGTTATCCTGGCAACTGTGGTTGGCAGCGATGAACCCCGTGAAGGCATTGATTTTTTTCCCTTAACTGTTGATGTTGAAGAGCGTATGTACGCCGCTGGTAAGATCCCTGGTGGCTTTATCAAACGCGAAGGTCGCGCGAGTGAACACGCAATCCTCGCCTGCCGCCTTACCGATCGTCCTCTCCGCCCTCTCTTCCCCAAAGGTTATCGCAACGACGTTCAGGTCGTCATCACCGTCCTTTCGGCAGATCAGGAAAACGATTCCGATATCATGGGCATCGTAGGTGCTTCGGCAGCCCTCAGCGTGTCTGATATCCCATTTTCTGGCCCCGTTGGCGCAGTTCGCGTTGGTTACATTGACGAACATCTGGTCATTAATCCACTTGAGTCTCAGATGGCTAGTAGCAAATTAGACCTGGCTATCGCCGGTACGTCTGATGCTGTAATGATGGTCGAGGCTGGTGCCAAAGAACTTCCAGAAGATTTGATGCTGGAAGCTGTACGCTTTGGTCACGAAGCTCTGCAAGATATCATCAAAATGCAGGAGAAATTGGCCCAGCTTGTCAACGTTACCAAACGCACATTCGCTCCCCCTCTCGTGAATGAGGAATTACGTGGCAAGGTCTCTGCTTTTGTACTCCCTCGTTTTGAAGCTGCTGTAAACAATCCCAACAAAGCTGCTCGCTCGACTGCCCTATCGCAGGTGCAGGACGAACTTGTGGCAGAATTGGGTACACAGTATCCTGACCGCTTGAAAGATATTATTACGTTTTATGAAAAAGAACTGAAATCGTATGTACGTAATAATATTCTGGATAATGGTATGCGACCCGATGGACGTGATCTGAAGACGATTCGTCAAGTAACCTGCGAAGTTGGACTCTTGCCACGTACCCATGGTTCCGCTCTCTTTACACGCGGTCAAACGCAGGTGTTGAGCGTCATTACGCTCGGTTCTCCTGGTGATGAGCAGGTATTGGATGGACTGAATCATAGCGAAAATAAACGCTTCATGCATCACTACAATTTCCCTCCCTACTCGACCGGCGAGAGCAAGCCTCTTCGTGGCCCTGGGCGTCGTGAGATTGGTCATGGAGCTCTGGCTGAACGCGCAATCGCTGCCGTTATTCCTTCGCAAGATGAATTCCCTTATACGATCCGTGCTGTCTCTGACATCCTCTCATCAAATGGTTCAAGCTCGATGGGTTCTGTGTGCGGCACAACGCTTTCCCTGATGGATGCTGGTGTGCCTATTCATGCACCCGTCGCTGGTGTTGCTATGGGTTTGGTCACAGGTGAGGGCGAACGTGCGGGGAAATGGGCAATTCTGAGTGACATCCAGGGTATCGAAGATGCTCTTGGTGATATGGACTTCAAAGTTGCCGGTACCGCAGACGGCGTAACCGCTTTGCAAATGGATATTAAAGTCAAAGGCATTACCTACGAGATCATGGCTAATGCTTTAGAGCAGGCACGTGAAGGCCGCATGTTTATCATGGATAAAATGCTTGAGTCAATCGATGCTCCAC
>JACDAE010000729.1 GCA_013695595.1 Ktedonobacteraceae bacterium
ACCTGGGACTGGTTGCAGATGGAGGCGCGACCGTCTCTTTCAAAGATATGGTTATCTATGCTTTATGATTGATGGTCATTTGACACTTGCCACTCCGAAACGATAAGATCAAGACACGAAATGCTTGATCTTGTTTCTTTTCAGAAAAGCAAAGGAGCTATTTCCCATGGCATTGAAAGATTTTAAAGATGCAGTTGTAGTTATTACAGGGGGCGCAAGTGGGATTGGATTGGCAACGGCGCAATTACTCTCCAACGCGGGCGCATATCTGGTTCTGGCAGATATCAACGAAGAGGGGCTACAGCAGGCCGCCACACAGGTAAAAAAGAGCGGCACAACCGGGCAGGTAACGACAAAGCGCACCGATGTCACCAGTGAGGAACAGGTACAAGAACTGATGCAGGCCGCATTGGACGCTTACGGACGCATCGATCTGGTCATCACCAGCGCGGGGATCGGACGTGGCGGAATGATCGACACATTTACGGGGCAGGAAATGCAGACCCTGATGAATATTAACTTCATGGGAACCTACCATTGTGTCAGGGCAGCGCTTCCAGCAATGCGCAAACAAGAGAGTGGTCATTTCGTCTTTCTCAGTTCCGCAGCGGGTAAACTAGGTGTTCCGTTGCTCTCAGGGTACTGCGCAAGCAAATGGGCGGTACGCGGCTTTTCCTCCGCCCTCCGAGCTGAATTCTACGGAAGTGGGATTGATATTACGACCGTTTATCCATCGTGGGTGGATACTCCGATGACGCACCAGCCGGAAATGGAGTTGATGAACATTGACGTGAGGCTCTCCGTAGAACAGGTAGCCGGAGAAATCTTGCAGGCGGTGCTCCAGGGACGCCATGATCTCACAATGGCAGCAGATGAAGAGACAAAGAAATTATTCCAAATTATGCAGGATAATCCAGATAAAGCCGAACAGCTCACGGGCCAGGCATTGCAGCAACGCTTACAGCAGCTTGCCGAGGGAACGGCGTAGGCACGACATCCATGCAGTGCACTCTCTCAACCAGCAATGGTCAGCGCCTTCCTTACTGTACCTACTACATAGATCATTTTAACGCGATGCAACGTTGGTGACAAAGAAAGCCATTATAATCAACCAGCTAATGACCAGCGCGATCAGAACGCGCACGGCCAGTCCTGACACCATAGAGTGGCGGCGCTGAGTAATAGCAGTTGTAGTGGATTCGACCGTCGTCATGCGATTCGTAGCCATAGAATTCCTCCAATATATTGTTTAGAAACATCCTGGTAGGTCTGAAGCCAGGATGTTTCCCACCTACAGGTGGACCCATTAGCTACAACGATACAAATTTATCAATGCTAACACATCCTACCCTTTAAGTACTTTTTTCTGGCATTCGTCACACTCACAACTGGCCCGCAACTTCTCATAGGTATAGATGCCTGTCTTATGCCCATCCTCCCACACGGGCGTCAATCCATAGCGACCAACGGGCTGGATATTGACAAGAGTTGTCTCTTCTATGCTCAAACTTTGCTTGCTCTGCAGCATACCTGGCTGCCCACCTTCACCGGCGCACCAGGCACAGGGACAGGCCCAGCGCAGACGCTCCCAACCGTGCACACTCTCATGCTCATCACTCCACATCAAAATCAACTGTCGTTTCTCTTCGTCCAGCAAAAACGATGTTGGCGCTGGATGATCATACTGACTCATATATATTCTCCTGTTTCGGTGTCATTTCTGCAAAAAAGCCCATGTATTCTCTTCAAAAGGCTCCCTCTATTGTAGTTCTTTTGTATGCATGTGTCTATAAGATAATTTCGTTTCCTCGCTTTTGCGTAGGTCGCTTGAGAGGACTTCTGTCCCTCAAATCGCAAAGTTGGAGAAGATCGTTACCCGTACTCATTATTCTGCGTTCTATGAGTTAGATGTTTATAATACTATGGAGCTTTACCAATGATAGAAACGTTGCTGTTTGGAGGATTAGCGGGCATATTAACCGCTATCATCATCTCGTTGCTTGCATTCTCAATACAAAAGCGAGCTGCGAATAGAATACAAGAAGCACATCGGGCCTGGGAACGCGCACAAGAGGCACGCCAACAGCAATGGGAGACGCGGCAGGAGCAGCACATCCTCACCATTGAAAGTAAGGTATTGGGGAGCATAGAGCAACTCAATACGCATTGGCAAGAATTTGAGGCCAAAGATGCTGAACGTGCAGAGAACCTGAAAAGACAATATGAGATTGCCTCCACACAGGCGCATATCGATTATGAGCTGGCTCGCCTGCCTCACGTCGAAGATACACCTCTCACGATTGGGCATCAACAACCGGTGACCACGCGCTGGCAACCACCAAGGTTGCAAAGTGCAGACCTTTCGCATCGCAATCTCTCTTCACGCTATCTCGGCTATGCTGACTTGCGCGATAGTAAGCTGCTCAATGTGAACTTCTTCATGGCCGATCTCTTCAGAGCCTGGTTGGCTGGAGCTGACCTGACCGGGGCCGATCTATCAGCCGCGAACCTGACTGAGGCCGATCTACGGAACACAATTCTCACCGGAGCCAACTTTCAAGTTACTGATCTCAATAATGCTGTTTTGATAGGAGCCGACCTGCGTGGAGTGCGCAACCTCAGTCTGGAACAGATCCAGAACGCGATCTACGACGATACGACCCGCTTTGACGACGCCCTTGCCAGTCATCTGCCCCAGGCTCCCTATCTACAACAACGCTTTGCCCCATTTCATATTGCTTCAGCGCATGAGTAAAAAAGATACGGTGTCATCCCCATCCCCAAGATGACACCGTATTAAGCATCATAAACGCTCCCAGAAGGGTGTTTATAGTACTCATCTGCACTATATACCTCCCTGGTTGAACAAGAGAGATACACAGGTAACGGTTCCATGAAGTTGTCGCCTGAATGGTAGAGAAAAAGCAACCTCGACAATGCCCTTCTCGCAAAAAAAAGACGTGCATCCAGTCCAGCACAAACACTTGCACAGTGGGGGAAATGTGGTACACTTTGTGGGAAATTATCGGCTCATTTGCCGGATCAACTATTTTAATCAGAAGGTAGTAGAATGTATGGGAAATGAACAGCAACTGCCGTTAGCAGGGAAAATTGCTCTTGTGACAGGAAGCAGTCAAGGTATTGGTCGAGCGACCGCACAACGTCTGGGACAAGCAGGAGCGGATATCGTTATCAATTATCGCAGCAATGCTGGTGCGGCCCAGGAAGTACAGGCGCACATCGAGGCATTGGGCAGACGTTGTATCGCAATACAGGCAGACGTTAGCAACGAGGAAGAGGTGGCAAATCTTTTTGCTGAAGCGCAACGCTCCCTGGGGCCAATCGCCATTCTTGTCAATAATGCAGGCACCACCCGCGATAAACTCATCCTTCAGATGTCGCTCAATGATTTCGAGCACGTCATGGATATCAATTTGCGTGCAGCATTCCTCTGCACAAAAGCGGCTCTCCGGGGTATGATGAAAGCACGTTGGGGGCGCATCGTCAATGTAGCTTCAGTTGCTGGCTTGCTCGGAAACGCGGGACAGGCCAACTATAGTTCCTCCAAGGCTGCAATACTCGCCCTAACCCTTAGTACAGCACGTGAAATGGCAAGCCGCAATATCACAGCGAATGCGGTCGCTCCAGGCTTTGTTCCCACCGAACTCACTTCCACTGTTACCGAACAGCAACGGAAATTCATGCTCGATACGACTCCCTTGAACCGCTTCGGTACCGTTGAAGAGGTTGCAACCGCTATCAACTTCTTTTGTTCACCCGAAGCAAGCTATATTACAGGCCAGATTCTCGCTATTGACGGCGGCCTGAGTATGCATATCTAAAAATCGGTGAAACATCTTGACGATCGCACCTCTCTAACCAGATAATAGACATTTTCTGGCTAAGGAGGCTGCACATGGCACTTATTGAGACTGAAGAGACTAATCGTTTTACGTATGAGCGCTTCGCGGCGCACGCCTTTTACACCGACATCAATCGCTCGCTCGTCCAACAGGCACTGGCTCATCTACCAGAACGAGCGGGCACGTTGACCATTGTCGATATGGCATGTGGTACAGGTGCGGTCACACGCCTGATCGCAGAGGAATTGGCAAAACAAGGACGTCTGGACCGCGCACGCTTAATCGGCGTCGATCCATCAGCGGAAGCGTTACGCCATGCACGCACGGGAATGGATCAGATGGGCATGGAAACCCACGCCGAGTTTATTCAAGGAGAGGCTGAGGACCTCCCTACCATTGTCTCCAACGCCGATGCAGCTTTCTTCTGCAATGCCATCCATCTCGTCCCCGATAAACGCATCGCATTTGAACAAATGTCGACTATTCTTGCCCCAGGCGGCATTTTTGCCTGCAACAGCGCCTTTTATGAAGGCACTTACGTTCCCGGTACCGAACGCTTCTATCGCCTCTGGACACGCCGCGCCGTCGGTTGGTTGAAAAATACTCACCCGGAGGCGCACCTCTCACGAGAAGCAAAAGCCATGGCAATGCAGTGGCTCTCCCCTCAGGAATACATAACCCTCTTCAAGGAAACTGGTTTCAGTAGCGTAGAAGCGGTACAAACTACAGTGACCATCTCGCTCGATGCCTGGCGAGATCTGGGGCAATACTGGCTCTTTATCGATGGAGCACTCCCCGGTGTACCTCTGGCCTATGGAGCTGAGGCACTGGAAACCGCAGTGTACCAGG
>JACDAE010000744.1 GCA_013695595.1 Ktedonobacteraceae bacterium
GGGGGCGGGGGCGGTTGCGGTAGCAGCAGTGGTGGCTGTGGCAGTGGTGGCTGTGGCAGTTGCGGCTCTGGCAGTTGCGGCTCTGGCGGTGCCTGTGGTAGCAGCGGGAAAAGCACAGGATGTGGTTCTTGTGGTATAAATAAGAAGTGAAACGTACAAATTTAGTTTCGGTGATGAGATGAGAGGAAGGTGTTTGTACATATGTCGCTAGATGGGAATGAACCAGATATTCCACTACAGAGGCCCGGCAATGTAAACTGGGGCCAATCGTTCGAGCATGATCAACAAGCAGATCATGACGCATTGCCTCCTCTCCCTGACTCAGGGGAAGAGGAGGTTTTCGATTCTGGCATGCCCCCTTCAGCAGAGGAGATGGATAACTGGAATAATGGAAGCGATCAGGCAGACCAGTTTGCTTCATCAACATCGCCATTCGCATTTCTGAAACAGCCTGATCGCTATATTCCAATCATTCTTGCTCCCTTGCTTTTTGCTGTTCTGACTATTCTTCTTGTGTTTGCATTGATCAACACACATAAAACGTCTATTTCGCCTGTCGGCTTCTTACCCATCATCCTGATCGCTATCGTGGTCGCTGTAGCTCAAGGGGTCGCCGCTTATATGGTTGGCTCTGAAAACGGCATGTGGGCATTGACTACGATAGGAGGCTTCTGCCTTTTCCTCTTAATAGGCATCTTTGCGATCTTCGGCATTGGCCCCACTATCATTATGTTTTTCGTTTTTGTCATCCTCTTTATCGTCCTCATGCGCTTCTATCTGCATCCAGTTGCGGAAGGATATGTCGACATCGTTTACTCAATGGGAAAGTATAGCCGTACTCTCTATCCTGGCCCCAATATTCTCCTCCCATGGGAAAAGGTAACTCGCACCTTAAATGTAGGCGAGAAGCAGTGGGTATGCCCTCTTCAAACGGTACAATTGTCGCGTGACGAGGATGTTGTTTTGCGTGCCACCATCTCTTACCAGTTGATGCCGGCTGATGCCTATCTCGCCATCACCCAGGTCAATCAATGGGAAGATGTTCTCAAAGAACTCGTTGTAGCTACCCTACAAAATATCGCAACCACATTTATGCCAGATGATTTCATTGCCTGGCCTCAGGGACTCCACTCGCGTCCACTCACCTACGATACTGCGAGTGAGAAAGACCCACGTTGGGAACGCGTCAATAAGTATTTACAGGATACGATAGGAGATCGCGTCGCATTATGGGGAGTCGTTGTAAACTGGATATACATTCGAGATATCTCCCTCGCACCTCACGGTGCCACAATCGTAGAGACAGATGCCGTTTTTGATATACCAACAACGATTATAGAAAATCCTGCACCACCTGCTGCTGCAACCCCTCCTCCTCCTCAACAATCTGTAGTGCAACCACCCACGCCAAAAGCTCCGGTTCCTCAACCACAAATACAAAAAAATCCGACACATGGCGGGAATGCTATTCAGGCTGAAGAAACAACTCAGGCCGTACCGGTTCCACCGGCTCTAGAGAATGTACGCCCCTCACAACAATTGCCAAATGAGAAATCACTCGTCGGCCTCTACACATCTGTACAGGAAGGAAAAATCACTGATCCCGCCACCATTCGCAAGATTGCATCTCAATTTGAGATGATCGCACGCTATCCAGACGCTCGTAACACAGTAAGCTTTGATGCCGACCGCGCAGCTCAAATTTTGTATGGCTGGGCACAAAAGAATGATCCTCTCTTCGCAACCGAAAATTATGATGAGACAAAACCAGATTGGCCTGTCCGTCGCCCCAATGATGAAAATTTAATGGCTGGCGGATAACTTCCCTTTTTCAAGGCAATGGCGATGCATAGAAGCAGATTTTTTATACCTCTTCTTTATGCATCGTCATTAACAAACAATAGGAGGGCTAGATTGATCAAGTAGGCTTATCTACTTAAAGCCTTGCTGCATCGCCATCAAAGCACTGGGTATGATAGTCAGTATTAAGCAAGCAACGATGCCACAGAACTGCATACATGCCTGACGATCTCCTGGCCATCGTCCAACGAGAGCTGCTCCTGCGTATACACAGAAATAATGTACGTTTCCTTATGTGACATTACAATACCTGATGAGTTCATCGCCCATAAATTATCAGGGCCGATAACCCATCCATCTTTCATTGCCACAGTGAAACCATTGGGCGCAGTATCCCCAACTCCAACCTGTTGATCTGGCTCAATATTTTCCATAAGGCCATACGCGGTGGCACGATCTTGAGATGTCAAAATCTTACCTTCATACAAGAGGGCGAGCAAGTTAACCATAGTTTGTGGGGTGATCATACTATATCCCCAGGCATTTGTAGCAGGATCAAGGCCACTTACTCCAATCTTTTGCATATAATTTGTAATTGATTGTGCACCATTAAGCTCATTATAGTAAAGATCAGAGGCAGAATCATTATCGGAATTCTCAATCATGGTTGTAAGTACATTCATCTGCTCGCTATTGGGTTCCTGACCCTGTTGCTCAAGTGCATCGAAGAATGTAAACATTATAGGCACTTTCATAGAACTGGCAACAATAAATTGAGAGTCACTATTATAATCATAATAATGCTGACGTGTTACATCGTAAATAACAACTCCGACATTGGTGCCAATACTCGTAAGATAGCTGCCAAGTTGAGGGGAAAGCATATTCAGTGAAGCCGATGATGGCCCAGGTCCAGGAGCTACAAAGGTAACATTTACGGCTGCTATCCATGCACTATTCGTCCCCTCTGGTATAGTCCATTGAACATGATACCAGAGCGTCCCTGTTATCCAACGGGAGTCGCCGAGGAGCTTGAAAGCGAACTTCTGACCAACGTGAGCAATAATCCGCCCTGAACCAGGAGCTACAAACAGGTCGGTTTCTCTTTGTGACCAGATCGACTGTTGTGGATGTATTGCGACCGCCGGTAAACCAAAAGTATGAATATAGTCCATACCCGTATTCAGCAATTGGATCAGTGGATGGCCTGAAGCATCCCTGGCATCCTGATCAAGTAATATTCCGTCATGTTCAAATGCCTGGACCATCATATGATGGAAAGTACCATTCACCTTTACAGTGAAAGAGAGGGCCTCTGTAAGTGGATCACCGAAATCTTTTGCCCACCTAGCAGGTGAAATATCCTTTGAGTTGATGTAGTTCCAGAATACCTGAGGAATGAAATGACCAACAACTTTCCCTGCTCGCATCCCCCCTTTTACAAAGTGAAGAGATGAAGTACCAGGAGATTTTGTTGTTGGCGCAGCCTGCATAAACGTCGGCGCAGTTGCCTTGCGGAGATTTACATAAGTAAATATACTTTGCGACCCGCCAATAGGAACCTGGCTACCAACGGTGAGAAGTGCCTGTAGCAATGGCAAGCGAATAATACCGGTTGCTGCATCCTTGCTACCAGCAAGAATCAGAGAAGGCAAGATATTATTCTTGCTCCGGCTGTGCACCTGCTGCTCAGGAAAAAATAATGCATCTGAGGCAAAAAATTGCAGCCATCCTTGATCAATGAGATATGCATCGGTCAGTGGTCCACCCAGATTACCATCCGCATGACGGGTTTGATAATATGGTTTAAAGACAGGTGAGATAGCTATCTCCTTACTCACAGACAATGAAATAGTGGAGACTGGGGTCGTGACTGTCTCATCATTATTCCATTGATCAGCACCATTGCTCACTATTGTATTCGCAGTATCACGCAACTGATTGGTAAGCATCGATCTGGAAGATGCGGAAACAGGGCTTGCAACAACGCATACAAAAACACTAAAAATAATGATATTTCTGGCAGATAGATGAGGCTGCCATTCTTTCCCTTTGTTGGATATTCTACTCATTTCAATTTCATCCACACTCACAATAAAACTATTTAACTCTACAATAATACCTATAGATCTTTTCGCAAATAGATACAATCTCGCACCATTATACCAGGAAGCATTTAAAAGTATATCAGCAAACTCTCAAGATTTTTTAAAGTTTCCATTTAATGCTGAGTTATAAAAGAATTTTTCAACCCTCTTTAATCACAACTATTCAGGAGATCTTTGACCAAAGAAGAGTACCATAGATGTGACTACATTAAGAAGCACCTCGTTAATCATATGTGGTTATCTATATATGCAACAGCTTATATTTTGAAATTAAGGCATGAGAGATAGTGAGGAGAGACTTTGTTTCAAATATTTCGACATCAGCATGGGTATTTATCTGGCATAATGCCTCGATTTTTGGATTGGCTAGACTCTATTTTAGAAACAAAACAGATAAAAGGGAATATTTATGTGCTCGATGGCATTCGTGCTATTGCGTGCTTAAGTGTTGTAATGTTTCATATTAATTTAATTACGACCAAAGACATTCAGCTCTGGATACCGCAAACTGCGCCTTCTCTTATCTCTGCGTTAGCATTTTCAGGAGACACGGGAGTAACCCTTTTCTTCGTCCTCTCTGGCTTTTTATTGTTCTTACCTTATGCTAGAGTACTCCTCTTTGACGAAGAGAAATGGCCGTCCATGTGGCAATTTTATGTACGTCGTATTCTACGCATCTTGCCTGTCTATTATCTCTCTTTGCTTCTCATAGTGCTTATCTTTCGTCCTCAATACTTAAAAATAGATCACCTGCGGCAGTGGTTTCTTTTCTTGACAATGTTTATGGATTCATCTGCAACTACCTATAAACAGATCAATGGCCCCTTCTGGACATTAGCAGTTGAATGGCAATTCTACCTGTTTCTTCCCTGGATAGCACTGGCCATTGGTTGGTTACTCAAACATAGCTTCCTGAAAAAACGCCTGCTTACTCTTACATTGTGTCTTGGCATCATGGCATTATGGGGGATTGGGACACGCTTTTTTGGTATATATGTGACTGACCATCCGCAGGCAAATGTTCTTCTACCACACTCTCTTGTGAAAATAATACTTCCATTTATCTATGGCCCACCCATTGCTGGCTTACATGGCAAATTTCTCGAAGATTTCGCCACTGGCATGTTCATCAGTAGCCTCTTCGTTATGGCTCAGAGACTCCCTCAAGAGCATCGTTTTCACTCTATTATGGAAAAGTGCTCACCATGGCTATTCCTCGCTGCTATCTCTTTATTCATCACTATGGCAATGTGGAAACTCAATACGAGCCAGCCTCATGTATGGGGAGGAATCTTCGATGGACTGACCGGGGCTTATGGCATTGTAAGCGAGTTCTGTTTTGCTCTTAGCTATGGACTCTTCGTAACATCCATCATTTTCGGATACGCATGGCTCAGACGACCCTTTGAATGGAAACCATTGCGCTGGATCGGTATTCTTTCCTACACCATTTACATGTGGCACTTGATTCTTCTACAAAACCTGACTTCAAAACTCATTCCCCATTTACCTATTCTACCTGACTCGATTTTCTATAGCGTCTACTGGCTTGGACTGTTTTTCATCATTGTGCCATTAGCTTTCCTATTTTTTGTATGTATAGAAAAACCTGGTATACGCCTGGGAAAAACATTTCGTCCCGCTCGTACATAGCTTTACCACGCGCACCTGCTCCATTAGTAGAATGAACGTGCTTAGAGAAATTCTTTTGCATTTTTTAAAACTTCTCTGAGTACTCCCCTTCCCTGGAAACAGTACCAGCTATCTGGCTAATACTTGTAATTCGCCTTCCAGACATGTATACTGATGACGCTATAATTTATAATCTTATACATTCCCGGAGGCGTTTTTCCATGAGTTATGATCCAGGTCAACCTCAGCAACCGGGCTACCGGCAAGCTGAGTCTTTCATCCCTAATTTCTCTCCTCCACCTGCTCAAAAGCCTCCCTACAAAGTCGCTATGCCCAGATCACGCCGTATCCCACCTCGACAAAAAAAAGGGACGCGCCGCTGGCTCTGGGTTATTCTTACTGTTATCTGTGTTCTTATTATAGCTTCTATCTTCATTATCAGATATCTCAACACGCTTGCTGGCCCTACAGTGACCGTCGATAATTATTACAAAGCCGTTACCCAGAAAAACTACAGTCTGGCTTATTCATATCTGGCAAACAACGCAACTCTTACATCGCAGAATCAGAAGGTGCCTACCGGCTCACAGCAAGATTACACGACATCCGCGCGACTGCTCGATAGCAACATCGGCTCCGTTATTAGCTATAAAGTCGCCACCACCAGCAATAACACACTCCTTATCATTAATACAACACGCAGTAAAAACGCGCATTCCGTTCTTTATTCCGTTCGCTTTACAATGATTCAGGAAGATGGAGCCTGGAAAATTAAAGATATGAATGGCGGCTTCTAGAATTATGGATAAAATCTCATGCACGAATACGAACTGATTGCTCCCTTTTACGATATTGAGCATGCCCATTTCAGTGAGGATCTCGACCTGTACCGTAACTTCGCCGAACTTTCTGGTGGCAAAATACTTGAACTGGCCTGCGGCAGCGGACGCGTCCTTCTCCCACTGGCTCAGGAAGGGTACGAAGTTACGGGCGTCGATAGCTCAGCAGCAATGCTGGCCCTCGCTCGTACACAAATAGAAGCCGCTGGCCTCGGCGCGCGTTGTACCCTGGAATGGCAAAATATTATTACCCTGCACCTGGAACAAAAATTTCGCATGGCATTCATCGCACTTGGCTCTTTCGCGCACATCACGACGCGCAAAGAACAGATGCTGGCGTTAAAGGCGATCCACGCTCACTTAAGTCCAGGCGGGACATTTATCATAGATATCAGCAATGCCGACGCACGTTATCTTGAAGACCTGGGAGGGCATATGCTTCATCAGGCAACCAGGGAGCGTGATGATGGTACTTTCTTGACTCATTTCGTCAGTCCAGCAACGGCTACTGATCGACACCTGCTGGAACTGACACATTTTTATGAAGAGCATAGACAGGGGGGGCCAGTGCATCGCACGACTGTCACAACGCATCTTTATCTCTTCGAGCGCAACGAGATGGAACTCTTACTTGAACGAGCTGGCTTTGCCGTTAAAGATGTTTATGGTGACTATGATCTCAGTCCCTATCAGCTTGAAAGCCCACGTATGATATGTATTGCTGAAGCACACTGACAACGTTTTATAGAAAACAATGCGTAGAGAAGGATTAAGCATGGCATATTCATCACAAACACCACTCCATTCATGGAAACTTACCCGCGAAGAGGCGGTTGCGTTGCAAAACGAACTGGCAGGACGTATTCTTCTCGAAGACCAGTTAGACGAAGTACGATATGTAGCAGGCGTAGACATGGCAATCAACGAAGAAAATGAAATGGCCCACGCAGCAGTTGTGCTCCTCACATATCCTGCTCTGGAGGTCGTCGAGCGGCATATTTACGAAGAGCCGCTACGTATGCCCTACATCCCAGGCTTGCTCTCGTTCCGCGAAGCGCCAGCGGTTCTGGGTGCATTTCATAAATTGCATCAACGGGCAGATCTGGTGATGGTTGACGGGCAGGGTATCGCTCATCCACGTCGTATGGGCATCGCCACCCACCTTGGCCTCTGGCTCGACATACCAACGATAGGATGCGCAAAATCTATCCTCGTCGGCACCTATGATAAAACACAACTGGGTGAGGAAGCTGGCTCATATGTGCCTTTGATTTATAAAAAAGCCATCATCGGCGCTATGGTACGCACACGTACCCGTGTGAACCCAATGATCATTTCGCCAGGCCATAAAATTAGTCTGGAAACGAGCATCAAATATGTGCTGGCCTGTAGCAAAGGATACCGCCTCCCGGAACCTACTCGGCTCGCAGACAAACTTTCGAAGGATAACACAACACCTGTAGACCCTAGTCCTACAGAAATGAACTTCACTGTCTCCTACGACTCACCACAACCAGATGCCAAAAATATGAACATTCAAGTAAACCAGTTCAAACTATGGTAGCTAGCAAAAACAAAAAAATTATCCTGGTAAACGATCCGCTTGCCAGGATAATTTTGAGATTTACACTTCACCTCATGAAGCCAACTCCATAACATTTTTCTCTTCCTTACCCCCACTGCAAGAGGAAGAATCAATACCTAGAATCACCTCCCACATATCCAGCATCTCTAAAAAATCAATCTTCTCAAACCGATAATCAAGAAGAGCAAAGTACATGCGCTCGTAGTTTCCTTCCAAACCATCCCTCATTAAGTTTTCCATAGAAGACCTCCTACTTACTAGCTCGACGAGCTGGACGACGACGAAGGGGCGAACCGAGTTTCCGTGACTTCCTTTGCATGACATCCAGCCTCGCCGTTGGGTACACTTCAGAGCTCCGTGTTGGGTAAAAAAGTGGAGCGACCAGGGCCGAGAGGATAACGAGCCCGGCCTGGGCGTCATCAGGTTGCGAGATCGAGAGGGCTGAGAGCCAACCGACCACAACACCGACCCGATAGGCCAGAGGAAGCGCTACGT
>JACDAE010000773.1 GCA_013695595.1 Ktedonobacteraceae bacterium
GGTCTTTTGTAATTTCGAGCATTGAAGGAATGGAAATCGCCACCGTCCCACTGCCACTGCATGCGAAATTGATAGTATCAACCCCGGGGATAGTAAAACCATACCCCAGGCTCCCAGGATAACTACCGCCTGACGGGATCCCTATAGGAGCACCCTCATAAGAGCTACAATCAGTCACGGCATAGCTCGTCGCGTTGCCCTTAGCAGCCGCATTGGCAACACCAACACCAATACCAGCCTGGGCGGCAAAATAACTTAACCCGACCAATAGCCCAAGTGACACTACGAGGCGCTGCCACATGCTATTCTTGTAATTGCGTCTTTTACTCATCTTGTATTACTCTTCTTTCTCACGTCAGATATACTTTGAGGATAAAATAGCTCATCTCTGCCTTTATACAGATTAATCAACAGTTGTGCATGCTTATACAATATGCCCATATAAGTATGCACAAAATGATCGCAGCATCCTCTCAGTTATTTGAGAAGTCTTTTTGAGTCTCTCTTTCAGAGTATCAGAACGCTAAATCCACACTTATAATTACATTCAAAAAAGTGGAGGTGTAAGCCTTTCAACAAGAAGCTTTTCTGAGGTGCAGGATCTCCCTGCTGAGGTTTGGAGTGCCGCCATAGGCGCTGACTTCAGGAGACAATACGTGCCCTCTTCCTCCCACGCTGCATCAACAAAAACAGCAACAACCCATACAGCGGAATAAAGCCAATTAGCCAGCCCAGCCATTGAGGAATTGCGGGTGGAGCCGTCGCCACAATCGGCACAAGAGCAATCCCTTGCCCGGCTGGCCCATGCACCACTACCTGCAAATTCCAGGAACCACGGACAGTAATCTCAACTGCCCCCTGCACACCGTTGCTCAGCGTTGTGAGGCCCGCACGTATCGGCGTGGCGTCCACCCCACGATCAGGAATCGATGAAACCACGAAGCTCAATCCATTAGCCTTTACCTGGTCGGTTGTGATACTAAATGGCATCGCAAACCCTGCGTTGGCTGGATCTTTGTAGAGGTTCACCGTGAGCGGATACGCGCCCGCGCTCACATGTACCACCCGCTGCGGCGTACTCCCAGGCTGCGTCGCCAGAACTGAAAGCACGATCTCTATTACCAGCACGAGAAGCGCGATAACCCCAATAGCTAATAGGATTCGCTGCAACACCTTGTTCATCTCAAGCCTCTTCTACTTGCTGCACAGCCGGACTTTCTACCTGTTGTAGTGCCGTTCCGGTCCGTTGTCCAAACCAGGCACCCAACAATGCACCACCCCACCCCAGCAGCAGAGAGACGATGAAACCTGCAATTCCCAGACGAGACGCCAGCCTCAGAAAAATCGTTGGATTGAATAACGTGAGCGGAATGAACCCAATCAGTGCCAGGGTTGCTTCGGTCAACAGCAACCTCTTCATAGACCAGTTGCGCTTCTGGGCAAAACGCGTGGTGATATCGATAACGAGCGCGGCCAGAATAGGCAGTAGCGGCCAATCAAACGTAAGAATAGCCACACCTACATTGCCGCGCCGCGAGGTCAGTCCTTCCGTTAGCATCAAAAAGCTAGTTGCGCGTGGAACGTAAAGATCCACGATTATCGCAAAGAGGTAGTAGATGATCACAACAGTGGTCGCCGACCAGCGCCAGGGGAGTGTATTCTTCACAGAAACAAAGGTCCAGGTACCTATTAACGCGGGTAAGAGCATAAATACGCTAATAGTTATAAAGCCCAGTTGGATAAAATGATTGGAACTAGGCGCTTCAATAAGAAAGAATGTCAGCGCACACTGCACAATCGCAAATGCCACGACCGTTCCTGTATACCCTACACGCACCATGCGTTGCACGCCTGCACTCACAGCGAGATTAGTTGCCGACATCAACATATAAGCGGCCCCCAGCGCCACAATGCCCATGCCCAGAATAATCATGAGGTGGAATGGTGCCCAGATAGAGACATCAATGCCATAGAGTGAGTGCCAATACGCATCCAGAGGAAAGGCAATGGCCGAGTTCAGGGCCGCAAAGCCAACCACATAGGCTCCTAATGAGCCATGGAAGGTGTCGGCAAAACCGGTACTGTTCTGCACAAGTTGCGGATTACGCCGTGCCCAGAACGTTTCGATCAATACAGCCGCCAATCCCGCAAAACCGCTCACCGCCACGCCCGTGAGCATCATAAGATGAGGTGGAATCAATGTGCGGTCACGCCCTATCAACAGATGCCACTGCACATCCCAACTGGTGCCCAGCACGAAAATAAGTGATCCGAGCAAGGCCACATATCCCAATGTCATCCTTAACGTCCAGACTGCGTGGATCGAACGCGTCTGGGCAAATGAATTATTTAGTGCGTCAGTTTTTCCTAATGCTTTTGCCATAATTTTTCTCCTGCAGGCTCTGTACAGCTACGATATATTCCTTCGGTTTGTCGGGCTTGCAGTCTTTTACCCTATAACATATAATTATACCAGACATGCAACACAGCGACACAGCGAAGTTCTCTGGTCACACCACATCATGCTTCACCACCTATATTGTATAACAAATTCTATTTGAGCGATGTACCCTCACCTTCCTCCATTTATCTCAAGAAAGGATCTTTATGTTCCCGCCCAAATGGCTTTATTTTTTGCTGCTCCTCGTCGCATTTGAACTGCTCGCTGACATCTTAGCTAAACAGTTCTCACTGAACGGCAGACTTCTCTTTGCCATACTCGCCCTGCTTGGCTTCCTCGCCGCCAACACCGCCTGGCTCATTAGCTTGCGTACAGGCGCTGAGTTAGGTAAGGGAGCGGTACTCTTTTCGGTACTTTCGGGTATTGGCGCGGTCATGATCGGCGTCCTCGTTTACCACGAGAAAACGACCCCCTGGCAGATCATCGGCCTCGTGCTGGGGATTGCGGCCATAGCCTTTCTTTCCGTGTAAGCATTTGGAGCATTTAACATTCTACTTTTTGGATATACAACGTAAGTCATTGCATGGATCTGACATGTAGGATATGATACAGAGGACATTGTAGAGAGCAAAACAGGGATCCACATCGCTACGATCAGTGCTTGTAGCGCTATTGAGCATGTTTTGGTTGGAGGTAGCTGGTGACATTACAGGGATTACTCGCACTATTAACACAAAGACCGGAATATCGTCGTTTACTAGAACAGCTCCGCAACGCCGAAGGGGTACCAGCATTGACAGGTATCACTGAAGCGGCGCGTCCTTTTGTCATCGCTGCTCTGGCCTCAACCTTGAAACAGCCCCTGCTGGTCGTCGTCTCCGATGAGGAACAGGCGCAGCAGATGGGCGAGGCATTAAAAGCTTTTCACTCCACCCCTGGTGATATATTCTTTTTGCCCGATCGCGATGCGCTCCCCTACGAGCGGCTCATCGCCGATGCTCAAACAACCCAACAGCGTATGCAGACGATGATTATGCTGGCTGGGGGCAAGCGCACGCCCATCATCATCTGCTCTGCTCGCGTGCTGACACAGCCCGTCATTCCACCAAAAGAACTGGCGACCTCTCTGTTTAGCCTGGAGCCAGGGCAGGAGATCGACCTGACGCTGATGCTAGAACAGCTCTATAATCTGGGCTACGAGCCAGTTACCGAGGTCGAAGAGCCGGGGCAGTTCAGCCATCGCGGCGGCATCATCGATCTTTTCCCGCCATCATTTCCGCGTCCCGTGCGCGTCGAATTCTTTGGCGATGAGATCGAATCGTTGCGCACCTTTGATCAGGAAACCCAACGCTCCCTCAATCCCATCAATGAATGCACCATTGGACCCGCGCGCGAAGCCATTCCCGTGCGCGGACCTGAGGCCGCCAGGGACCTGGAGCAACTCGATAGCAATAACCTGCACAAAGATGCTGAGGAACGTTGGAAACACGACCTGGAAGATCTACGTCAGAAACGTTCTTTTCCCGACATCGCTTTCTACATTCCTTACCTGCATAGTCAGGCAACCATCCTGGACTATCTACCACGCAACGGGCTCCTCATTCTGGATAATCCAGCCAGCATTCAGAACCATATTACTGATTTCGATGCTCAAGCACAGGATATACGTGAACGCCTCGAAATGGAACGCGAGAATCCTACCCATCTGCGCCCCGCTCAAATCACCTGGAATGCGCTAGAACCACAGATACAGCAGCGTCGCCAGCTTCGTTTCGCCGATATTCTGTCAACAGCAGAGGGCGACTTCGATACACGCGAGCATGATGGCACCGAGCATTTGATGCCCGCCTATACCAGCGCAAACTCGTATGGTGGCCGTCTGCGTGCCTTTGTACAGGATTGCCGCAAGACGCTCAACAGTAGAGAACGCGTGATTATCGTCACCATGCAGGCTCGTCGCATGGCTGAGGTGCTCAGTGACGAAAGCATTCTCCATGAGGCAACCATCCATGCCAGCCCCGGCACGAACATTCAGCAGGTACCAGAAGCCGGAACGCTCACGCTCATCCAGGGGCAGATGATCGAGGGATGGCAATCGCATTCGCTGGGACTCTATGTCTATACCGACACTGAGATCTTCGGCTGGTCGAAGCGGCGCGGCGTCCAGAGGCGGCGTCCGATCACACCAGCATCGTTCCTTTCAGAGGTTAATCCCGGCGATTATGTCGTGCACCAGGAGCACGGCGTCGGACGCTTCGAAGGTCTCGTTAAGCTAAGTCTGACGGGGGTTGAGCGCGAATACCTGCTCATTCACTATGCAGGAACCGATAAACTATACATCCCAACCGACCAGCTCGACCGCGTGACCCGTTTCATCGGCATGGGCGATTCGGTGCCTGGACTCAGCAAACTGGGCACAACCGAATGGACACGTGCGAAATCAAAAGTCAAAGAAAATGTGCAGGATGTTGCACGCGAACTGCTCAGACTCTACAGTGCCCGCGAAGCTGCCCCAGGACATGCCTTTCCTTCAGATGCAGAACAACCATGGCTGCAAGAATTAGAGGATGGCTTCCCCTTCGAGGAGACGCCTGACCAGGATCGCGCCATTCAAGATGTCAAGGCCGATATGGAACGGCCACGTCCGATGGATCGGCTCGTCTGCGGTGATGTCGGCTATGGGAAGACCGAGGTCGCCTTGCGTGCTGCCTTCAAGGCCGTGCTTGACCAACGACAAGTTGCTATCCTTGTGCCAACCACGGTCCTCGCCTTGCAGCACTACAATAACTTTAAAGAACGCCTGAAGGCCTATCCCGTCCGCGTCGACCTGCTCAGTCGCTTTCGCTCCGAGAAAGAGCAGAAGCAGACATTGGAAGACCTCGCCTTTGGGAAAGTAGATATCGTCATTGGTACGCACCGCCTGCTGCAAAAAGATGTCGTCTTCTTTAATCTGGGCTTGCTGATCGTCGATGAAGAGCAGCGCTTCGGTGTCTCCCATAAAGAGCGGCTCAAGCAGATGCGTACTGAGATCGACGTACTGACGATGACGGCGACACCGATCCCACGTACCCTGCATATGTCGCTCGTCAATCTGCGCGACATGAGCGTGATCGAAACGCCGCCACAGGAACGCCTGCCTATTCGCACTGTTATTCGCGAATATGATGAGACGCTGATCCGTGAGGCCATTCTGCGCGAGATCGATCGTGGCGGGCAGGTCTTCTTCGTCCATAATCGCGTGCAGGGTATTCAGGTTATCGCCCAGAAATTGCAGCGCTTACTACCGGAGGCACGCATCGCCGTCGGGCACGGGCAGATGAACGAGGAACAACTGGAGCGCGTGATGATCGGCTTCGCCAATGGCGAATTTGATGTGCTTGTCTCAACCACCATCATTGAAAACGGATTGGACATCCCCAATGCGAATACTATTATCGTAAATAATGCCGCCTACTTTGGGCTTTCGCAGCTCTATCAGTTGCGCGGTCGCGTTGGTCGTGCCACACACCAGGCATACGCCTACTTTTTCTACGCGAAGGATGCACGCCTGACGCCCATTCAGGAAAAACGTCTGCGGGCCATCTTTGAAGCAACTGAGCTGGGCGCAGGCTTCCGTATCGCCATGAAAGACCTGGAGATCCGTGGCGCGGGCAACCTGCTAGGCGCGGAGCAATCTGGCTTTATGAATACCATCGGCTTCGATCTCTACTGTAAGCTACTGGCCGAAGCAGTACAAGAGATGCAGGGGAAACAGCTTGAGGCGGCAACCACCAATGCCAGCGTTGATCTGCCACTCGACGCCTATCTGCCAGACGAGTATATCGGCGATCGTACGCTCAAGGTCAACTTTTATCAGCGCCTGGCACATCTGAACCGTGCAGAACAGGTTGAGGCGGTGGCCGCCGAGTTAAATGACCGCTTCGGCACACTGCCCAAACCGGTACAGAACCTGCTGGCGATCGTACGCCTGAAAGTGGAGGCATCACAACTGGGCTATGAGGCTATCGCCATGAAGGATAACGAGTTTATCCTCACGGTGAAACGCAGCGTTATCCCTAACCGCATCGTCCTTTACCGGCGCTTCCGCAACGAGGCACGTGTTCAACAGGGGGTTATCCACATTCCCCGTCGTTTGCTCGGCACGAACTGGTTGGGACAGCTACAGGAACTGTTGCCGACGATTACAGCCCCGGCTTCTTCGACGGCTTAGAGGGTGGTGGTGCTCAGGCTGCTTGAGAAGCTAAGAAAAGTGGCACATCATTAACAAAAATACTATGAACCATTTCATACATCCCTGACACAATCCAGAAGCTCTATCACACTACTTCCAGTTTGCACCCCTGGCCCTCCAACAAAGATTATAGCTG
>JACDAE010000228.1 GCA_013695595.1 Ktedonobacteraceae bacterium
ATCCAGGAGTCCATGCTCACCGTTTTTCAGTGTTTCCCCACCTTTGGGTGTGCGATCCGCTAGCATGATTTCGAGCAAGGTGTGGAGGCGATGGATATGCTCAGCGAGTCGGTCAATATGCTCCACTATGTCTTGATCCTCTTGGCGCACCGGGGGGAGATCAAAGGGATTGAGACAGTGTGCCGATCCTGGAGAGAGGCGAATCACCTGGCCCCCAAAGAGCTCGCTCATCTGAGCGTACTCTCGCTCTGGATCAACCAGGATGACCTGATAGCTGAGCTTCTCTTTCTTGTGGCTATCGCGCTGAGCGCAGGCCGCTTTTAAGATCTGGCGGATGACGGTCGTTTTCACGCCGTGGGATTTGCCCCATCCGGGCGGTCCCAGGATGATGCGATTGGCATTGGCCATGGCCTCTCCCCAGGGATCGATAATCACCGGATCGCCTTGCGGAGTGACGCCTTCCATCACCCCGTTCGCATGGAAGAGCGTGTTCGACAAAAACGGGAATAGGGTCGAACCACTGCGACTATCCAGCAGCATTCCTGGTAGTTCTCCTTGTCCATGAGGCAGGCAGGAACGAAAGGCTTTTTCCTGTTCAAAGAGCGCTGTATGTGCTACAAGCAGCATCGTGTGCAGAACCGCTTCGATCCGTGCCGTCCTTTCGGCCAGCAACCGTCTGGATGGGGCTCGGACCTGAACCAGCAAGGTGATCGTGAGCATCCGTTCCTCGCCCGAGGCGAGCCTGGGCAGCAGATCACTCACATCATCCCCCGCGATTTTCGTGTTCGGGTCGGCGTCACCCCCTTTTCCTCGTGCCATCATCTCGGACGAGCGGTACGATCGGTTTTGCCGTCGCAGTTGTTGGATCATGGAGACGGAATTCTCGGGATGGAAGTGAAAGCTAACTTCCATGGGCTCATCCAGGTCGGCGAGCGGTTTCAGCCAGCCAGCAAAGACCGTGCGAGGAAGATGATGGACCAGTAAGGTACACGAATAGTGTTTCTCCACGAGCAGGCAATCCGGCATGACCGTAATCGCCGCTGGGGCAACCAGATCCGCTAGTTGACTGAACCCTCGGGGTGGTGCTGAGACAGCGGGAGTCTCAGCCAGCACCAGCGCTTTGCTCGTCTCAGCCAGCACCAACGTCTTCTCCTCTGCAGGGGCAATGGGCGTGATGTGGGCCAGATGGGGCGCTCGAATCGGGCGTCCAATGGCGTCAATCACCGCAGGCGCGAGTGGGAAACGGTCAGCTTTTGCAGGCGTCAGACACGAATAATAGAAGGGAACCAGCTCCTGCTCCCCTCGCAGTCGCTTCACAAAGAGATTCATATCGCCCAGTTGCCGCATGAGTTCGGAGGAACGCAGATCCAGATCCTGACGCGCCTGCTCAAGCTGTTGTGCCCAACGCAGACGCCGTTTGTGTGTGAACAGCCGCTGCGCACGCGATTGCGGCTTGCCCATCCCATCGACTCGAATGATGAGATAAATCGTCCGTTTCAGCAACGTTCGCCGATCACTCAACTGATCGAAAAACGCGATATGCGTCGTTGAGAGCAAGGGCCAGATGCCTTGGGCTTCCTCTTGATCGGGAAGAAAGGTAAACTGATCCAGGTACGCATCAACATTCAGTGGCAAGACACGCCACATAATCTGAATGGGATACGGGAGTCCTGCGAGCAGATGTTGAAACTGCTCGTTGAGCAGCAGTTGTTCGTCCGAACTCTTAAGATCGTAGCTGATGCCCTCGACTTCCAGGATCGTCACAAAACCGCTGTCCAGGCACAGCAGATGATCATGGATACGGCGTGCCTGCACAAAACTGCGCTGCACGCTTCCACGCTGCCGTGTGCGTGCCAATTTCTCCTGTTGCTTCATAGCTCTTCTTGCTCCTGTTCACCCTGATCATGCCGCCCAATGTCGTGTGCCTGCTCAGAGGGTGGTGCCTCCCTATTTTCCAGCGGCACGCTGCACCAGACAAACACCTTCGGACGACTCCAATAGGACCAACCAATCATCATCCACTCCTCCAGGTGGCGATCGCGAATCTCATGGATAGCAAAAACATAGGTGGAGAAGGCCAACACAAATGGCCCTCCCCAATGCGCCATGAGCCCGAGGATCCCGACCAGGCCAAGGGATACCTGCCAAAGATGAAAGACCACACTCCCCCCGAGCAGAAAGCAGACGCCTTGCCGCATCGTGAGCGAGACGGTAATGCCGAACAGCGGCAGATCAATCTTGTCCGGTGTCATGAGATGGGTCGGAATATGATACCGTGGCGGTGGGTCTTGACGCATCGCTGTACTCCTTCCTTCCCTTTAATGTCCAATTTTGCCAATAATGGTGGGGGCAACTCCAACAGCCAGCGCCACCACAATGGCCCCAACCAGCGCAACCCCCATGGCACGCTTGGATTGTGTTGCCTTCGTGTGATCGTCGAGGGCAAACATGTATTGATAGCCTGCAATCACCAGCACAAAAGCCAGCACAGCGGCGAGATAGCCCGCCAGCATGGTCGCAAGCCCAGTAAACGCTCCGTTGACATCGGCAAGTGGCAAAAGAATAGGTGGCATCGAAAAACCTCTTTCGTGTGTGAAAACTTAGGAGCCAAGAATGGCTGCAACATACTTCTGTGTTTCTATCGGCGTGCAGGAGAGCCAGTTCGTGCCGCAGCGAGTAATGGCCGTCTGGACCGCTCCATCGCCTGCATTGTAGGCCGCAAGGGCTTTGGCATCATCTCCCTGGTAACGAGCATCCTTTTGCGCCATATACAACGCCGCCATACGTAACGAGACATCCGGATCATGGGGATCGAAGCCCATGCCTGCTGCCGTTGCAGGCATGAACTGGGCAATGCCGATGGCACCTGCTGGAGAGACCGCCGCAGCATTGAACCCACTCTCCTGGTTGATCTGCCGAACAAAGATGTCCGGGGGAATATCCACTGCGTTGGCATCATTCCAGGCTTCGGCCACATACGGGGTCTGCATCGTCAGTCCTGCGGGCAATGCCTGTGATGAAGGCTGAGCCAGGTATCCAGGCACGACCGGCAACCAATCAGGATGGATGTAGGCCATGACGGTAAAGCCGTTCCAATACCCATCGTTGGTCGCAATCTGCCCATTGGGCAGGATCGGAAGCGTCTGCACCGGTTTTTCCCCATTGGCCTGTGCAAACGTAATCACCCCTGCTTTCCCATTCATGGGAGGGATCCACCCAAGCACAATAGAGACATGCCCATGCGCTCCCCCATTCCAGGCCATCACATCTCCCGGCGAAATGGGCAGTTCCCCACGTGCTGGCAGCATCTCCCGATAGCCGAGCGATGCGGCGGAGGAGGTCGAGTACAATCCGTAAAAGTCTGATCCATTGCCAGACAAATCCAGGGGATGGAACAACCCGTACGCCCCGAGCACGAAGCTCACACATTGAAAATGATTATTCATCCAGGCCAGACACCCCGGACAGTGGCTCAGTCCCCATGCTAAAATGGTGGCAGGAAACCCATCATCGAAGGAGGCATCTCCCAGACAATCGGGATTGGGAGCAACCTTCAGGCAACTCGTATTTAAATGAGCTGCCATCTGCTTGGCTGCCAGCGTCACGGCATTATCACCCCCGTAGACCGCGCCTGCCGGAGGCGTTCCACCGCTGCCTGCAGACCCACCGCCTCCCATGAAAACACCGAGCATGCTGGTGAGCAGAACCACGATGAGCACCAGGATGAGTGCCACACCACCAAGAGCTTTGAGCACAACCTTCCTCCTTTCTGTCCTCAGGCCGCGATGAGCGCTACCATCTCGGCTCCGGTCTGAGCTGCGCCTACAACCTGTTGACCAAATTCATCGGCGGTCCCCTGACTCAAGATCCGAGCACGCATCACGTTGGAGAGCAACAGATCGGGGATTTTTCCCGCCAGAAACAGGGCTGCAATCCCAACCAGAATGGAAACAGGGCTGATGCTGCTATGTCCAAAACTGGCCGTCAGCGCCGCTCCCAGCCCCAGACAGAGCAGTTGCAGGGGTTGGGCGATGAGCGTGGCAACAAAGGCTTGTGCCCACAGCGTTCCCCAGGGGCGTGCTCCAGGCAGAATCGTGCTTCCACCAAAGCACAGGAACAACCCGGCGGGAGCAGTGACGAGCAGCACACAGAGAAAGACAATGCGCAAGAGCATCTGGCCGGAAAGCAGGACTGCCCCAAGCAGTTCAATGAGGTAGACAATGATGAGATACTCAGGAGCGGTGACCCAGTTGATCGCTCCCCACGGGAGATTCAGATTGCCGATCCCGGCAAGCCCAACCACCCCAAGAACCCCACCACTGACCGCATTACATAATTCAATGAATTGTCCGAGAACTGGCAGGCTGAAATTCGCCACAATAGCCGCCACAATCAGCTTTGGAACGAACTCACGAAAGCTTTTATAGTCGCCAAACATGTATTTATAACCGCCAACGACCAGGAACAGCACGATGGCGCTATTGGTGAGCATGAGCATCCAGGCATTGAGATTTTGAACGACCGCATGCCCATAGGTAATCCCCTTGGGGGTAGTAATCATGAACCCAAAGGAAACGAAGGCATCAAAGATGCTCTGCAAGGAATCGCGCACCCATTGCTGAAAGGAGGTCCACACGCCACTCAGGGCACCCGTGATGAGATTTCCGCCATAATTGGGATCATAGTTCGTCGATCCCTGCACGGTAGGGCCGGGATGGACAAAACGCGTATCGAGAGCAACCCACCCTCCTGCACACAGTCGATTTGTCGCAGGATCATAGTTGGCATCGCTGGGCAAAGCAATCGGCTTTTGTTTCGGCGTCGGGAGTTGCATCAGTTGCGCCTTACTAGGGAGGGTATACGTCTCCCCTTTGAGCAGCGTTGCAAAGACGTGAGCCGGTTGGCCACAGGTAGCGTTGACGAAACCTGCGCCTCCTCCGTAGCCGAGCGCCTGGCGTATGGGAGATGCAGGCAGGATCGCGGCAACCAGAAGCATCCCCACGAAAAAAGAGAACAGGCGAATACTCCGTTGCAATTTCACCAGGCGACGTTGTGCCGCGCGTTTGTTGGCCAACGCCAGTTGGTGTGTCAAATTTATCTCCTCGACCGCTGAAGCCTGCTCTTTGGTGGAAGAGCGGCGAGATGGAAATGGAAGATGCATAGAAACGATCCTTTCTCGACAGAAATGACGAAACGTCTTTAATAGGAGCCAGTCTCAGCGTAGTACCCTGAAATCTGACCCATTGGACCTCCACGGCAAATTTCCACCAAACATCCGCTCGCATCATCGAGATTGTGCGGCGACCACAGCATGTTCGTATTGATCCAGGAGTACCGTGTCGAGCTATAGCACGCCGATGCGACTGGCCCATCAGGCCCGGCCTTCCGGACAACGCAGCCCGCAAGATATTCCACACCATTGCCATAAATTTGCTCCCAATTCGTTTGACAGGTCGCCGAGTACTCCAACTCAACGCTCCCGATATTCCCAACGGAGGCAACGGCAACAGTATATAGAGATGCAGCACATCCCGTGGAATAAGGATCAAGACCATTACATCCGTTGCCAGAACAGGTCGCGGCACGAATCAGGGAAGGCTGGCCCGAGATGCGGGTAGCAAGCGGCTTGAGATGCCTGGACGTCTTTGGACACCCTGAGGCCAGAGCCGGAACGGACGAGAAGAGAAAAATGACCATCAGCGAGAGAAAGGTTCCGGCGAGCCAGGCTCTCTTTTTCATCCACCTTCTTTGAATGCGCAGCATCTTCATGAAACCTCCTCAGTTGGTACAGAGGACGCCGGTTGATCCACTGTGGCTGGATTGAAATCAAAGAGGACCGATGATCGATGGCGAACATTGCCAATGGCAGTACACGCCATCGGCATCAATTGATCAGCTGAAGTCAATTGAGAACCATTGTAAACAGTGACAGACCATCCTGCTACGGGAATGCCATCAGTGACGTGGTCAAGAACCGTCCGAGAGGTTCCAACGCCAAGAGGAGTGGTCATAACGGGCTTAAGTGCGAAAAGCATCGCACCCGTTGCCTGACAGGTTCCCTGATGGATATGCGCCTGATGGGTGCTTGATGGTGTCAGGCCACTCAGATGAATGGTTACTATCAGGTGCCCTGTCCCAGCATTCCAACGGAGATCGACCGTCCCTATCGGTTGATGGACCAATGCAACCGTTGCCTTCGTTCCTGAAGCCCTATTCCCCGTGGAAATTCTGGCAGGAACCACTGACGTGCAGGCCGTGAGCAAGGTCGCAAACAAGATCATGGGAACAAGCAATCGAGGTGGCTTAGGCATGAACCGCTCCTTTCTTGAGTGAGGGCGGAGCCGTCTTGTCAGAAAGAGTGCGTGCATCTCTCCAATGACATGGCGTCTCCTGAAAAACCTCCACCTGTCCACCGTCGAGCGGGACATACACAGAGCCCGTTGCTTTGTCCACGGTGACCGTGTGAGAGACTCGACTGAGCGGGATTGCTTGCAAGAGATGACCAGCCAGGTCCGTGACGGCAAGTTGTGGTGCCTGAGTCTCACTGCCGTAGGAGGCAAAGTAAAGGAACCGGGTGCTGGCGGCAACGATATCGACCGCTGTCACTGGAATATGGACGATGCGATGGGTACGCACATTGAGAATGATTTGCTCACCACTGGCGCACCCAACGGCGGCCAGATCTCGATTGACGAATGCCAATCCTGCGTCCTCACAGGTTGGAGTAGCAATGGGGGTGATCGTCCAGGTGGCCGGGTTGATCATATCAACTTCTCCAGTTGTGTTCTGATCAGAGGACGGGACGGTCAGGTAGATCATACCGTTCTCGCTGTTCCATTGAGGCTGCTCCAGCGCATCGGCATGGGGGAAAGGCAGCGTCTTGACGATCCGATCGTACGTTGGTCCCTTTTTTGTCGAGATGAAGGAAAGAAATGGAGCTGCCTGCTTTGAAAAGCTTCGTTCGGAACCATTGGCGACGATGACCAGTTGATCACGAGCGTCGTAGGCCATCTCATCGGCTCGCAGATGCCCTCTGGTTGAAATGGCGGTGATGAATCTGCCTGTTTCCCTGTCATAGACGCGAACGGCGCTTTTGCCATCTCCCGCAAAGATCTGATCGTGTACGATGACCAGGCCCTCCGGTCCGTTTGTATCATAATTGCCCACCTTGCACCCTCCAATCCCCGAAAATTGACCTTGGCCGATAATCCCCTGGTACATTGGATGCTGCCCATCGTGAATGAGATCAATGCCTGCTCGATCATTATCGGCGAGGTAATAGGTCCCATCATCAACGACAGCCGTGTCGTAGCACCAGTTTGATCGCGGCGTTCCAGGAAGAGAGATCGTTGTCAGCTTTTGCAGGGGCCACGGCTGATGCGGTGGCCTTGGATTGGAAGCCGCCTGGGTCTGAGCTGACATTCCAAGAAAGAGGAATGCAGCAGAAAAAAGAGCCAGAGCTATACTGACAAAAGGACGTATGGACGTAGAACGAACATGCATAGAAACCTCCTGAATTTGATCGGGCAAGCTCTCCTGCCCACGCTGTACCTCTCTTCATGAGAGTCAGCATTGAAGTGATGAGGGTATCCAGGTTGAACGACGTTGGTCGCGCGGGATCCACCGATGAATACTCTCTCCATCGTGTCCCATCACCAAGGCCTCACTCTTTTTCAAGCATACTGGAAAACAAGACAAAAAAGCGGGACTTGAGCGAATGTTTCGGGACTTTGTGAACAAACCTGGATTCGAGCGAACAAACCTTCGCTCCAGCGAACAAAACAGCATCAGAATGAAGAGAGACAGTCATGTAGGCGACACCACGCAGCATGAAAAAGAGTAAAATAGGAGAGGATGCCCTGGCACAGAGATCGTTTCCTTCTTGTGCCAAAGAGCCAGCAAGAGAGACTGATCCGGGTGTGTGCAGGAACCACACAGTGTTGCCTCTCACAGGAACTGTTTTTCTGAGGGAGAGCACGTAGAGGAGAATCTTTGTTCAGGCACACCCAAGCCAGGGCATTCCCTCGTTCTGAGGGAGGCTTCAGACAGGAGGAGAAACAGAGAAGCAGAGGAGCAGTGAGATGGAGATACTCCATTCACAATGCGCAGGATTGGATGTGCATAAGAAGACGGTCAGAGTCTGTTTGCTGATCCGGCGAGAAAATGGTCAAGAGAGCAAAGAGTTTCGCACGTATGGAACCACCACCCGCGAATTGCTGAGCCTCTTGGATTGGCTTAAAGAGCAAGGATGCACCCATGTGGCGATGGAAGGAACCGGAGTCTATTGGAAACCGGTGTTTAACCTGTTGGAAGGCAGTTTTGAACTGTTGGTGGTGAATGCTCACCATATCAAAGTTGTCCCAGGGCGTAAGACCGACACCAAAGACGCAGAATGGATTGCGACGCTTTTGCAGCATGGCTTGTTGAAAGCAAGCTTTATTCCTTCGGCTCCTCAGAGAGAATTGCGTGACCTCACGCGCTACCGGGTGCGTTTGACGGAGGAGCGGTCAAGAGAAGTGAATCGGGTCCAAAAAACACTGGAGGATACGAACCTGAAATTGGGAGATGTCGTGAGTGATGTGATGGGAAAAGCTTCCCGGATAATCCTGGGTGCCATCGCCGAAGGGGAAACGGATGCTGTCCGGTTAGCATCCTTTGCAGTGGGGCGCGTTCGTGCCGATCAGCACCAGCTGGAAGCAGCTCTGACTGGCCACGTCGACGAGCATCACCGCTTTCTGTTGAAAGAACATTTGACGCAGATTGAACATCTGGAGCACGCGATCGAACGGGTGACAGCGGAAATAGCCCGGCGTTTCACCCCTCCCCCTTCTCCAGAAGAGGCAGAACCAACTCAGAAGGAAGGTGAGGTGAGAGAGGCCGCATTGGAGGACTCCCCACAAAACGGGGAAGCGTCCCCTTCTCGCGATCCAGCGGATTTGAGTTGGGCAGAAGCGGTGGTGTTGCTTTGTAGCATTCCTGGCATCAGTGAGCGAGCTGCTTCTGGGATCTTGGCCGAAATCGGGATCAGGATGCAGCAGTTCCCAACGGCTGGGCATCTGGCGTCGTGGGCTGGTGTCTGCCCAGGCAACAATGAAAGTGCTGGCAAACGCCTTTCTGGCAAAACGCGCAAAGGCAATCCCTGGCTGCGACGGCTCTTGATCCAGGCAGCTCATGCGGCAACCCACCAGAAGAGCGGGTATCTTGTGGCCCTGTATCGCCGCATTGCCGCTCGACGCGGAGCCAAAAGAGCAGTCATGGCTGTCGCCCATAGCATTCTCGTCATCATCTATCATCTCTTGAGTGAGGGCACCACCTACGAGGAACGAGGGGAAGTCTTCTTTGAGGAACGAGATCGCGAGGTGAGTGAACGACGTCTTGTCAATCAACTAACACGTTTAGGGTATCACGTTGAACTCCAACCCATTGCTCAGGCAGGGTAAAATCTAACCTGAGCAGCGGGGAGGGACTTTTTCAGAGGAGAAGGTTCGTACTTCAAAAACACCCCTGTCCTTTCTCACCAGATTTGCAGTATTTATAAAGAACATTTGTTCTCATTTTAAAGCAATGTTACAATAACTATAAAACATACGTTCTAATTAATTAAGAACGCTTGTTCTGAAAGGACGACGTATTTGGATGATGGAAGAGGATGCAAACACTGCAGAACTGAAAGGAGATGTGTGCCGCTTCATTTCGTCCTGGTGGGCTGCACACACAAGAAAAACTGATGGATACACCCTCCTCACCGATGATGATCGTCTCTGCTGGTTTTCCTTCGCCGGGAGATGAATACAAAGAGCCGCCATTGGATCTTCATCGCCTTCTTGGGTTCGCAGGAGAAGACAGTTTTTGCCATCTCATGGGCACCAACCAACTCTCCGCCGCAGGCATCACTCAGCATGATTTGCTTGTGGTTACTCCTACTCTTGACGCTCGACATAACGATATTGTGGTTGCCCAGATCAACAATGGCGTAGTTGCCAGGCGACTCATTCGATTTCGTGACGTCACATTTCTCGTTCCTGAAGATCCTGCCAACCCAAACTGGCCTCGTATCAATGTGATGCCCACGGACCATTTCAGAATTCTCGGTGTCGTCCTGTGCAGTATTCATCCTCTCAATGAATTCGCACGAAATCAGCTAGGCAATGGGCAAAAGCAGGACGTGAACGACCTTCTCGGACTCAACCGGCCAGAAATCTTCTGCGTGCGCGTGCGCGGAAGCTCAATGCAACCTGCAGGAATTCACGATGCTGATGTCCTGGTGGTTGATCGGGGACGTGAAGCCAGGGAAAATGACATTATCATTGCGTCACTCGACGGCGCTTTCTTCGTCAAACGCTTCGTGAAATCACTGGGAGCCATCTTTCTGCTCTCCGATAATCCGCTCTCGGCACCCATTGCGGTCTCCTCACAACGGTTCTCTATTTGGGGCGTGGTCATGCAGAGCGTGCACCTCATTCATCAGGCACTCCATCCCCATCCTATCAAGCAGGGGAGAACCCTTCGATGAGGCAGAATGTGGTGGCCCTGGTGGACTGCGTTTCGTTCTATGTCGCGGTGGAACGCATCTTCCACCCTTCCCTTTACGCTCGTCCGCTCATTGTATTATCCAACAACGACGGAAATATTGTTGCCTCGAGTGCAGAGGCACAAGCGATCGGCCTTACTCGCGGAATGCCTTATTCTCATTGCCGCACGATCATGAAACGCCATGGTGTCGCGGTTTTCAGTAGTAACCTGGCGCTCTATCAAGACCTCTCCGAGAGAGTCATGCGCTTACTGGGTGAGTATGCTGAAGTTCGCAATGGAAGAATGCAACAAGAGGTCTATTCCATCGATGAATGTTTTTTGAGTTTGGGACATGTCCCCCCGGAACACCTCCTCGAGTACACGAGAAGGATGCAGGCAGCAATTTTACAGAAAACAGGTATTTCTACGCGCGTTGGGATTGCCACGACGAAGATTTTGGCGAAAATAGCAGCACTCGTGGCCAAACGAGATGCAAAGCACCTCAATGTCGTCAACCTGGCTGATGTCTCAGAGCGAGAGATCGATGCCATTTTAGCGACCGTTGCCCTTGAGGAGATCTGGGGGATTGGCAAGCAACGGGCACGCCGACTGGAAGAGCAGGATATGATATTTACCGCCGAGATGTTGAAGTATCGATCACCTACCCGAATACGTACAATTCTGGGAGTGGTGGGAGAGCGAGTCACCTATGAGCTACGCGGCATTGCTTGCTTGCCGTTGGAAATCGGCTCCAAAACGAAAAAAGGAATCCTTACCTCGCGATCCTTTGGGCGTCCTATAGAAAGCTGCGAGGAACTGGCAGAAGCGATCGCCCACTATACGGCAATAGCAGCAGCCAAGGTGCGCCGTCAGGGGTCACAGGCAACCTCACTGAGTATTTTTGTCGGGACGAACCCCTTTGACGCAGCAGCGCCTCAGTATACTAATGGCGCATCGCAACGGCTCGCCTTTCCAACGGATTTTACTCCCGATCTCATCGCGGCTGCGCTCGCGTTGTTGCGAGAGATTTACCAGCCTGGCTTCCAGTACAAGCGAGCTGGAGTGCATGTGACCGAGATGCGGCCTCACCACGTGCTTCAACCGGATCTGTTTGGAGCGTATTCATTTGAGCGAGAAGCGAAGAAGGCCCGACTGATGGCAATCATCGACCTCATCAACGCAACGATGCGGCACGACGTGATTTGGTTCGGATCGCAAGGCATCCGACGACCATGGCAAGCACAGGCGCGACGACGTTCTTTGCATTACACGACCCGGTGGGCAGAGATCCTCTCAGTCCACTAACGTCTTCGTGAAATGCTATGGTATCACAAAAAGCAATACAAGAAGAAGAGGAGAAAACGGAAAGATGGATGACATTGAAGAAGTGTTAGAGACGCTGCGAATCTTCTACGGGAACCTCGAAAAGCTGAGGTTAATGGAGGGACCTGAGATGCTTCTGCCCGGAAGGACGCAGACCTATCACCAAACGCTGGAAGGTGCCGAGCAAGCCTATGGAAAAATCGAGACCATCATCAGTGCATTGGGGCACGATTTAAACCGTCAAAGAGATCGCCTCAACGAAGGAGTCAGAAGGTACGCAGAGGAATAGATGACCATGATCTGGTGCATTCTTCTGTGAAAAATTGCATCAGTTGCCAGAGGGCGCATGGAACAATTGTCAGAAGTAACGTGAACGTGTTCAAGTGCGTTACTTCTAGCTACACCTTTTTTAGATGGTGCCAAGGTAATTTTCTCTGTCTTCCTGGTCTTCCTGATCTTGCCTCTTCATCTCGTGCATATAGGCGTCCCAAGCGGCTATCCACTCCACATTCCACTCTGGATGTTCTGTGAGAAGAGGAACGTGCTCAGCTTCAAAGCAGACCCACTGATCATCGAAGTTGACATGTCCAAGGCGACGAGCCTTGAGCGAAAGCTGAACGAGGGCAGTGACGTGACCAATGACGAGTTGAGCGGTATACTTTTCTGACAACCATCCTGAGTGCCGACATGGTACAAAGTACACATCCGGAGCCAGACTCCTTACAAAATCATACGCAATATTTTTCATACGCCATTGGAGTGCTCTATTGTCACTGGTAATTCCCCATGGGTGTCGTTTTTGATACACATGGATAATATCTTGCGCGACAACAAGGGGGTCATCCAGGCGCAGAATAGTCCCCAGGAGACGAATATCGTGCAAAGTCCATTCACAGAGCACCACTTTCATAAGATCTGGCAAGACATCAAATGAGGATGAGAAGGATAAGATATCCGGTTTGTAGGCATGAGGAGTGTCGAGCGTTGGTGCCTGGCAGTGCTCACATTTCCCTTCTTTTGCCTCTATAGGGCCATCACACATGAAGAGTGGCTGCCTCAAAATGGTTCTGGAGATGAAAACATCCTGTAGATAGGCAATACGCTCTTGATCATCGGGATCAATCGTCGGATCAATGAGAAAAAAAGGAACTGCTTCATTCATAGTCTCTTCTCACTTGTAACGTCAAAACACGATTTCCATACTGAGCTATGGACAAAGAGAACTTCTCGGTTCTCGATGAAGCATACCGGAAAAGAAGGCCCAAAAGCGGGATGTGAGCGAATGTTTCGGGACTTTGTGAACAAACCTGGATTCGGGCGAACGAATCTTCGCTCCAGCGAACGAGAGCGAAAACGAAAGGGGGCACCCATGCAGGTAACGAATATTCATCTGTCAGATTAAGTCGGTGCTGCGAGATCAGGCACTCATCGGAAGTCCATTGGGACAGTGTCCAATAGGGCGGGTCGTCACCGTAAGAAGGAGAAAGGGGGAGCTTCTGGCGATGATCCGTGGATGGGGTATTCGTTGTACACGGTGAAGAGTGTCACGGTTGAAATTCATCCGACAAGGCGATCTCGTTGGTGAAAGAGCCATCGCACCTCTGACTCATCAATAGAGGAGTTCTACAAATTACTGATCTGAAACTTTCTCAATAGGTGCCTCCTAGAACTTTGACTGCCTCGCACATCTCTTCGCGAGTGAAAGGGAAGTCTGGCGAAAAAGGATACTCACTGAGGAGAAATGCTTCCATGAGAAGAATCTCAGCTTTTTCAGGAAGACAACGATACAGCGGAGGTTGAGCGTGCGTGAAAATCTGATACGAGAATTCAATGATGGCCTGTTTCGGCGTTTTTGGCGTAGACTTGCATACTCTCCAAGCATCCAGAAGGAGACGCTCTATTGTTTGAATTTGCGGAAGGAGGTGTTTATTCAATTGCATACTCCACCTCGGTTTCAAAAGCCTTCTTGGTAGCCTCGTCACATTACTATGTTACCACTAATGGCCTCTCGGTGTGATTCTGACGTTATCTCGACGTAGCTTTTGTGATGGCAACAACGTATACGACGTATCATTTTAAGACGTTCAGAACGTTAATGTTAAGACGTTCAGAACGTTAATGTTAAGACGTTTAAATGACGTTCGTTTCGCTCTATAAGCCATGTTAAACGATACATTGTTTACGTTGTAGACGCTTAAACGTTACGTGAGTCGTCTTGCTTCCTGGCTTCATGGAATGAAGTCGAGATAACGCCGAGAAAACACTTCTAGGCCAAATGGGGAAATTTTCCCCAAAGCCTTTACTTGCCGTTTGGTCCATCAGGTGTTTGAGCATAAACAAGCCTCGATGACGCTTCAACTTCTCAATAATCTCAGGCTCCATACTTCGTCCCCTCTTTTTCCTTTCAGTTCAGTTCAGTCTGCCCATCAATATGAATCCATGTCTGCTGTGCATGTTCCGGATCGCCGGATCCACACACATATCGCTCTCCATTCCAAAACCACTGTCGCATCCCACAGACCAGACATGCCCGTTGGGGAGGGGGATATGGTCCTTCTCCACTCTCCTGGATAGGCATTGCACCTTTTTCCTGTTGCCACTCTAACATGATTCACACCTGCTTCCTCATCTTCATAACGATATGAAATTTATGATATGATGAAATAAAATATACACCAGAACAATAAGAGAACACTTGGGGGTCATAGGAAGAAGTCTCTCAGGTTGACCAGAGGTGGAGGTTCATCCCCTGGACCTGGTGCACCAAATTTCGGTAAGCGCCATTCTCCTTCTCGGTAGGTACGCCAACGATCAATCTGCCCTGCTTCTCTGCCCACATTGATTTCTGCCTGCAACCGGGCCAGTTGTGCAGGAGAGAGCCGCTCTTCGGCCTGGATCATCAGCTTCTGGGTCTCATCACTAACAACCGCCCACCTGAGAATAGCATAGTTACTTTCTTCAGAGTCTTGTGCCAGCGCCTTGATATCCACTACCAGCTGCTCCGCTTCAGCTACCTTCGCAATAATGGCTTCCTGTAAAGATACCATACATTTCTCCTTTCTTCTCTCTTTATACCATGGCTCTATCACAAAAGTAAGCAGGAAAAGAGAAAAAACGTGATACACTGAGGAAAACTCCCAAAGGGACTTTCATTTCTCTCATGGAGGTATTTATGGAAATCATTCCCGTCACACATACCTTGAGCAATATCGAGCTGGAGGCTCGTCTACTGGAAGCCTTGAAAACGAATAACTCCTCTGCGGATCTTTTTGTTGTGCCTGACGATTTTACTGACTCGCAGCATCGGCTCATTTTTGAGACACTGCAAGCACAAGGCAATCGTCACTGGGCAACGTTAGGAGAGAGCTTCCCTAGTGAGTCACCCTCAAATGCTCCTCTGCAAGTTCTAGCACGTGCACTCCATATCTTAGGCCGCTTCCGTCGTTTATCCGCGCTCATTGATCAATCGTACCAACTCCAACAGCAAGAATTACGCTCCGTCTTCCCACAAGACGATTTAGCAGACGAACAAGAACAGGCAGATCTCACCCCAGAGGAACGAGAAGCACGGGAGAACCGTCGTGCCGATCTCCGGCAGCAAGCAAGCGATCTCGTTCAGCTCATGATAGTAAAACTACGAACAGGCCACCTCCACCTGCCAGAAACACGTCCTATTCTCCTCTTTCATCTGGCAGGCGTTTATGAAATGGCAACCCTGATTGGCCCGGAAGTCGTGCAAGGCTGGGCCGAAAAACTTGATGTGAGGGAAACCCAGGCACGATCAGGCGCACTTCTCAAGATCCAGGCGCAGGAGACACATCAGTCTCGCTCACAAATCATGCCAGACTTGCTTGCCATTGATCAAGCCTGGCATGATTTGTTACAAACACAAGTCAGCGAGAACCTGCTTGACTCCCTCAGCCGATCCGTTCCACGAGGTTACTATCTACGCGATCGCCTTGCGAGCATGAATGCGTAAGTAGAGGGAGAACTAGTACCGCTCCTCACAAATACCCCACCAGCTATGGTATACTGATGAGCATGATGGAAAAACTCCTCCTGACCAAAACCCAAACGAAACTGTTACTGGACGGTGTTCATGCCAGTACCAGCCCGCAGCGTTTAGTCGAGCGGGCTGGTATTCTTCTGGACGCTGCTCAATCAGGCAATAAGTTGAAAGTCGCGACCAAATACTCCGTTGGACGGGATACGGTTCGCCGTTGGTGTCAACGTTGGCAGAGCTACCAAGCTGAGCTTGACCGACTGGAAACCGAACACCAAGCTGGCACCTTGAGCGATACCATGTATCGCCGGGAGATCGAAACGATCCTGGCCGACGCCCCGCGTCCAGGAGCACCTGCAACCTTTACGGAAGAACAGAAACAGCAGATTCTTGCCGTAGCAACCCGCAAGCCCGAGGATGAAGGGGTTCCCATTACGCATTGGAGCCATGGACTTCTCGCCCAAACCGTTGTGGACAAAGGCATCGTCAAGGCCATCTCTCCCGCCCAAATCGGGCGTTTTTTAAAAGAATGCGGTATTACAACCACATCGAAGTCGGTACTGGGAACACCCCAACATTGATGATTGGGATGACTTTGCCAAACAGGTCGCATGCATCTGCAAGCTCCACGGTCAAGCCCAGGCACACTATGCCAATGGCATGCACGTCGTGAGTGTCGACGAGAAACCCGGTATACAAGCCGTTGAACGGGATGGCAAGACCTTACCCACTCAAGCAGACAAAGTAGAACGCCGAGAGTTCAACTACATCCGTCATGGGACTCAGGTTCTCATTGGCAACCTGCATCTGGGTACTGGCAAGCTCATCGCACCCACTCTTGCCGATACCAGAACTGAAGAAGATTTCGTACGGCATATTGAGCGTCTGATCCAGACCGATCCTCATGCTCCGTGGGTTCTCCTTTGCGACCAACTCAACACGCATAAGAGTGAAACCTTGGTTCGTTTTATCGCCAATGCCCTTGGTGATCATCAAGTATTGGGAGAGAAAGGCAAATCGGGTATCTTGCAGAATATGAAGACTCGACAAGCCTATCTCAGCAACTAGTCTCACCCTATCCACTTCGTCTATACGCCCAAACATTGTTCCTGGCTCAACCCCATTGAAGTCTGGTTTAGTATACTCAGCCAACATGTCCTCAACCGAGGAAACTTTCCCTCCATACAAGATTTGAACCAGAAGATCGAACGATACATTATCTACTACAACAAACGATTAGCAAAAACCTGGAAGTGGTCAGCCACAAAGACCAAGGATATCCAAACTCTCATTGACAAGGTTCTGCGAATCGAGGGTATCCTTAACCAATGTGAAGATGTCGCATGAGTGGCGGGTTATTTATGCGGAGTGGTACTAGGGTCACTGTAAAAATCGAGATAATCGATCACAGCGTTCTTTTGTTCTACAAAGCATGACACTCATCAATAGTATCCCATAGTGGGCGAAGGTGGGGCTCTCTTGTGCGGGTGATTCTGACCTGGTCGTCCTAGTTCCACGACAACTGCGTGCGATCCTGATATAATGTCGGCCAAAAGAGGAGAGATCAGAGCATGCCACCACAGAAAAAGAGTACCGGAGCAGGGAAAGCGGCAATGGGCAAAAAGAAAACAACGACGAGAAGCAGCAACCGATTGACCAAGGCTGACCTTCAGGCGCTTGGCCAACTTGATCGTATTCTTGAGGAGGAGCGACGAACACGAGAAAAGTATACCTTGCCGTTAGGCTTCCGCGTTCCTCAGCAAATAGCAACGAGCCTCCAGCAATGTACTTACTGCAAAAAAGATATTGCATTGCTCATTTTCGGTGATAATGCTCGCGATATAGCTGGCTTAGAGGCATATGCGAGGATGATGGAAGAGCCAATGAAGAGGACAAATCTTCCGGCATACGTCATAGGCTCCGCCAACAGATCCCAGTTCGTTAGATAACCCAGCATTACTCCTAAAAGTGTGGCCGAGCCAGGAAGAGTCACGTATGATTACCCCTTCAGAATGGGAGGCACTTATCAAGCATCTGAGCGATGAACATTGTAAAAGGTGCAAGGACTGAATAGAGATATTGAGTGACATCAGCAAGTCATGGCCTAGCTTGGCGTCAGTTAACGTGCGGTCTGGAGCATCGGTTAGAAATAGGCCAATGATACAATGACGCAATCGTCAAAGCCTGATGCAGCTGGCCAGAAATGACGATTGCTCCTAACGGCGAGTTGCACAAAACTGGCATCATCACGCACAAAGGTTTGATGAGAAAGTTGGAGCCGGTCACACAGTCCAAGAAAGGTAGTCAGATCGGGCTGAACTTCCTCTTGCTCGATCCGCAGGAGTGTTGCTGGACTCACAGTGCCAATCTCCGCAGCAGCTTCGCGCAGACTCCGTTCGCCTCGCCTGGTTCTCACACAAGCGGCAAACAGATGCGTATCAAAGATTGTACTCATACATTCCTTACAGTGGATTCCTCTATGTGGTAACGCGAACCTGTTCAAATCCGTTACTCTCAGCTCTCGTGACACGTAAAACATAGTTGGTCACGATAGCGTGACTCCCTGAACAAGCCTCTGTTCAATCCAAGGAAGTTGCATAATAGCGGCCAGCGTCATAACAATTGCCAGCATCCAATAGGTTACTCCAGCAGCTTGTTGGACGATTTGCATGAAAAGAGAAGGATGTGTTTGTACAGGAGTAGCGAGCGATAAGAGCATAAAAGGAATCAGATGCCGACTTCCAATAATCACGAGAAGTCCGAAACCAATACGACATACTTGCTGAAAGATATACCAGCGTTCCCCCACTGTAGGTAAGCGAGAAGCACGACGAAATGAGAGACCAAGGAATATGACTCCGGATGGAAGAAGAGCTAGATCTGGATTCCATAGGTGCCATACAAGCCAGAGCCATAGCAGGATCGTCAAGAGAAGCAGAAAAACACAGACAGACATCCAGAATTGCTTCATAGTTTCTTTCCTTTTTAGTAGGAGCACATAGCACAATAGGACCATTTTAAGCGTAAAACGAAATAGTTGTCAATATCACGGCTCTCTTGTTTTTGCTCTTCGCAAAAAAGCGCATATTGATAGCGGTTTTGATAGCGTCATTTCCACTATACTTTCTCTGTGGGGAGGGGAAACGTGGTAAGGGTGGTAAAAGAAGATCATTGGGGAGAAAGCTTGTCTCCCCAATGATCTTCTTTTTACGAGAGTATTCTTGAAAATCTCTGCAAGTCGACGACAAGTCGGTGATAAGTCGGCGACAAGTCGATGAGGAGGCGCAATGAGTCGCGGAGAGGTCGGCACCATCCCTCACCTACTTATAAGTACGCATTGAGCGAGATCTCTTCAACGCGTGCCGCCAACTGGTTGACCGATGGCTGACTATAGAGCATCGTGGTATCGAGCGAGCTATGGCCGAGCAACGTCGCCAGTCCAACAATATCGCCTTTATGCTGGTTGAGATAATTGTGTGCGAACGTATGCCGGAGAGTATGAGCACTCGTTTCCTGGGGGAAGTGAACGCCACAATCTTCCACCAACTCAGCAATCATCTGGGCAATTGCAGAGGCAGTCAGCTTGCCTTTTTTTTGAGAAAGCCAGAGTGGGACGGAGGGAGTGACACGAGGCCAGGCTGTGGCTACGGCTTTGAGGGTTGGAGCAACGTCAATTCGTGGGCCGAGATATTCAGCCAGTGCTAACCGTGCGGTCGAATTGAGTGGCACAGATCGCGCCTTATTCCCCTTCCCCGCTCGCACTTCGACCAGGCCGCCGCGTTCCCCGATCGTGAGATCGCCGAAGGTGAGATGGGCGCACTCACTTAAACGCAAGCCTGTTTGCAGGAGCAGCTGTACGATGGCGTAATTGCGCGTTTTCTCTCGTGAGCGTTGAGATGTCTGAAGGAGCGTATTCACTTGAGAAGGCTTGAGCCCATCCCGATGAGAGACGGCTTGCTGATCCACCAGATGGAAGCGAGCGGCTGGATTACTCGGGAGATATCCCTCTTCCATGAGCCATGTGCACCAGGTGCGTAAGGCATTGACGGCCACATTCACGGTTGACGTTGCTTTCTGCTGTTGCAAGGCATTACGGTAGCTGACCAGGGTGATCGGGGTGAGCGTATGCAATGTCAGAGGCACATGTTCTTGCTGCTCATACCACGTCAGAAAGTGAGCAACCACCTGGGGATATTTCTTGATGGTGTTGGCGGCATAATCATTGTCTCTTAAAGACGCTTTCCATACTTCATTCAGTTCGGCCAGATCTCGATCTTCGAAGCGTTGTAGCGCGGTCATTGGCATAGTTTGAGACTCCTCCACATTATCTTCTGTTTTTTCGGGGTCTTAGCCCCCTCTCCCTCGACACCCTTTGAGCGGGGAAGGAGAATGCAAGTATACCAGATACAGAAGATAATGTCTATTATCCCCTGTATTTTGGGGCAAAAAAAAAGACCCTCTTCTCAGGAAAGTTTCCAGGTGGCTCAGAATGGTATCAGGGTATGCCGATAAGAAGAAGGAACAACAATTGATGGCTTTTTCAAATGCAACCGTTACGAGGGATGCAACGTGGGCACACTT